>JAILFE010000399.1 GCA_024697725.1 Oscillospiraceae bacterium | reverse complement strand
TTAAAAGGTTTCCACTTTCGATATATTGATAACCGTCAAAAGAAGTGGGCATTTTTCCGCCAGCAGCTAAATCACGAACTATTACTCCGTTCATGGATAAAGAAATAATGTCTTCTCCATTATAAACATGACAGATTTTTTTCTTTTTCCACATAAGGTATTTATTTGGCATAATATCCCAATTATCAGGTATAGTGCCAATCCACTCAATCCCACTATCCTTCATCTCACGCATAATCATACACCATATATCAATTTGTTCTTAATCGAATTTATTGCAATGTGAAGTGCTATATAAGTCGCAATGATAAGTATTACCACACTTATCTCAAAACCAAATATGCTCATAAGATAGAGCATACCAACATGGATGCAGTAGAACAGCAGATACAGAAAACTGCCTTTTGCCGGCCCATGCTCATCCTTTGAGTAATATATCCCTACAACTGCATAAGTCAGTGTATGAAGCACAGGTGCAGCAATATAATTTGCCAGTACGGATGTTATCGGGAAAGCCACACTGCCTATAACAATTGGCTGTGAACGGTCAAGAGGCGTGAACGGATTCGGCAGGATAAACAGCCTTATGAATTCACTTATCAAAGCTATAATCTTATACATCATATCTCCTTTCAAGCATCATCATGCTTTTATCTGAACTACCGAGAATTCCTCGGTAGTTCACTATGTTCTATCCAACAATTTCCAAAATGGAAACCGTTCTTATCTACTATGAGTGGTAGTTGCAGTTTTTGCAACTACCACATATCCAACAAGTGCATTTTATTCACTTGTTGGAGTCGATATCACCCAAATAGCCGTGTAATACGCTCATTCACCGACTTTTCAAGCTCCAAGAACCGCCGTTCAAGCTCCTCGCTGGGCTTCGGCTGCTGATATTTGTAGAAATAACGGGTAAAGGGTATCTCGGCTCCGGTCTTTATAACAGGCGACTTCTTGCTCAGATCCTCCTCAAAGAACCACTGTGCATCGGGAACATGGGGGAGCACCTCACGAGCCATATAGTCTTCGATGCTCTCATCGTACTTCACGATCTCGGAGTCCTTTGTCTCCTTATCGTAGATGATGTTGCCCTTCTTATCACGCTGGATCTCGGCAGACTTGTCCATGACCGACAGACCATCGGCGATCTTTTCAATCAGCTTCTTATCTGCCGTCACGGATGAGAGAACATCTGTCAGCACGGGCAGGAAGCTTTTCACGGACATATAGACCTTATCGGATACCGCTTTTTTCAGCGTTTCCGCGATATCATCATATAAAGACTTGTTCAGCTGATACTTTTCGAGTTTGGTAATGTCCTTTCCGGTCAGTTCCTCAGCATTTTCAAGCTCTGCTACCTTTGCAGGATCATAAAGTGCAGACAGCGAACCCTTCGACAGCATCGCCTGTATGCGTTCATCTGTTATGCCATAGCTTCTCTGCAGCGGCTGCATCACGGTATATTCACGATAGATGAACTCCGTGTTCGGATATATCTTGCAGAACTCATTCTCGGCAAAATCGGCATACAGCTTTGTTATTGCAGAACGGTCTTCGGGGCTGATCTCATTTTTCTTATTGCCGAGAGCCTTGCGCAGTTTGTGGAAGATAGAACCTGCATCGATGAGCTGTATCTTGCCTCGGCGCTCCTCACGCTTATTCTTCGACAGCACCCATATATAAGTCGCGATGCCTGTATTATAGAAAAGGTCAACAGGGAGAGCTATAATTGCTTCGATCAGGTCATTTTCGAGCAGCCAGCGGCGTATCTGGCTCTCGCCCTGTGCAGTACTGCCCGAAAACAGCGGTGAACCGTTTTCTATGATAGCTGCCCTGCCGTGGATATCGTCCATTTTATTCACCGCGGACTGGATGAATAATAACTGCATATCGCCCGAACTGGGGAGACCTGCACCAAAGCGGCCTTCAAAACCTTTCTTGTTTTCATCCTTGACAGCCTGTTCAACGCCCTCTGCAGCATCCTTGCCGCCCCACGGGGTTCCGAAGGGAGGATTTTCGATCAAGAATCGCATTTTCCTGTCTGTAAAACAGTCCGCCTTCATAGTGTCCTGAAGGCGGATGTTCTCGGCATTCTGCCCCTTGATGAGCATTTCCGCCACGCACATGGCATAGGATTCGGGGTTTATCTCCTGCCCGAAAAGGCGGATATTTGCTGTAGGATTGTAACGATGGATGAAGTTGTAGGAAGTAGAGAGCATACCGCCTGTGCCTGCTGCCTGGTCGAGTATGGTGATCTCCTTGTGGTCGTCAAAGATATCGTCACAGCCCTCAGCCAGCAGGATATTGACCATCAGCTTGATAATATCCCTGCCCGTGTAGTGGTCGCCTGCCTCAGCATTTTCGGAGAATTTACGGATAAGCTCCTCGAATATATATCCCATTTTGATATTATCAATGGTCTTAGGATCCAGGTCGAGTTCCGAAAAAGCCTTCACCACAGACAAAAGACGGTTGCTTTTATCCATCTTGTCTATCTGTTTTGTAAAGTCAAGACCTTTATCCGGTGATACGATTATTTCCTGCACATTCGCTGAAAAGCCCTCGATATAGTTCTTGAAGTTTGCTGCAATATGATCGGGATCATTAACAAGCTCCGCAAGGGTATACTCACTTGTATTGTAGAACTGATAGCCCGATACACGGCACATAGCCTTGGACGGGAACGCAGGATTTTTCTTATACTGCTCCACCACCGCCTGCTTTGTGCCTTCAAGAGCACACTCAAAGCGGCGGATTATCGTCATAGGGATGATGACATCCTTGTATTTATCGCTCTGATATGTGCCTCTCAGTTTATTTGCGATAGACCAGATGAAATTTACTTCTGCTGATACATCAACGGGGGTATCGTCCCACATTACATCTATTTTATGATCGTTCATCGTTATTTCTCCGTCGATTCGTATTTTGAGCTATATTATTCTACCAACCATGTGATAGTAACGGTCTCTTATTCATCAAGCATCTCTGCTTTCAGTTGATCCGAAAGAGATGGTTTTCTGGGAAGTGAACCAAAGTACATCTCACTTTCACCTTTCATATAATGTATATCATCGAAAGAACGATATCCGGTACTCATTTCATCTATTCCGACTATTTTCTGACCAGTAGCAGAAACTATAATTTCAGCTTTTGCTCTTGAATCCTCCACTGCCTTTGCCAACAGTTCTTTATGTATCTCTTCCTTGTTCGAGATAAAATGATTGACCTCAATATCAACATTCAAGTCATTATTCTGAATTATCTCCATAATGTCATTATTGAATGTAATATCATTCTTAACCGTGATCTTAAGTTCTCTTGTGGCAGTTGCTCTGGTAATATCATCATCCGTATCCTGTTCGATCTCATCAGACTTAAGCTGTATCTGTGAAATATCTACACCAAGTTCATATAGTATCTTCAAAAAGGCTTCACAGTCATCCATGATACGTTTCGCTGCTTTGGAAGAAGATGTCTCTACAGTCTGAAATCTTACGGTAATAGTTTCCATATCAGCTTCAACACTGCGTTTTGCTTTTCCACTTATTGATAATTTCCCCATAATATGCTCCTTTCAGAATTTAGCAAGATCATTTGTCAGGTTCTCAGGCGAGACTACCTTCATACGTCCATCGAACTGCATCAGCTGGTTTATTGTGTAGGTTTTATCTCCTCGGTGTCATATCAGAAAAACAGATAATATTACCATCATCTGTTTTCTGAACAAATACTTCAATGTTTTCTCCTTCATGATATCCGAAATCCTGATTAGGTTCATTTAACAGCTTGCCCAAGATAAAATGATCACCAATGCCAGAGATCCTTACCCAACATCCTTCCGGATTCAGCCCTTGTTTAATAAGATATACCAAAATATCATCGGGATAGTATTCATGTCTTGATCTATCAAGAAAAGCCATATTTCTGGTTTCTTCTATTTCTTCTGACACTTCATAGACTTTTAGGTTATTGAGCTTTTTTGCATATCTCTTACTAATCCTGCCATCATTATCATCAAACACAAAGAATTCATCTTCTATTACAGAGCCTATACGCAGCATTGCTTTGATCTCATCACAGCTATCGAAGAAAGAAAAGCCGTCTCCACTTTTTATCCCTGCACAAAGTATCTCCATTGTCTGCCCTGCTTCATGATCTATATATCCATAAGTGAGGACGCAATTAGCCTTATCGGCACCGGGATAATCGTTGATGCACACTTTTATGTTGTCTTTCAGCATAAAAGCGGCAAACTGCTTGTATAGACCTCTGAATCCAGTATCTTTAAAATACATAAGCATCCTCCTCTTTACATTAGTTTCCAGTGAATATATTTATATCTAAATCAGGTTTTAATCCATCCGGCGAGACTATTTTCATTCGACCGCCAAACTGCATAAGCCATCCCCAGAACGGCGGGCTGAGCTGTATAATCACTTTTATCCGCAGTTTATCTTCATCGGCATGACGGATAAACAGATCTTCACCGAATTTGTCATAGACCGCACCCAGCAGATCGCGGTCAAATTCAAGGATAACATCCGTTGTCGTGCCGTTGTACATCTTGAATACCTGTTCGGTGTAGGTGTGCGGTCTTTTCTTTCGTATGCGCGCCTCATCACAAAGAGCGGTTTCTTCCACTTCCACAGTATCCATGCGATCGACCCTGTAATTTACAGTTTCCGCATACTTGCGGCTGTATGTCACAAGATAATAGTTATCCTCGTTGTACACCAGTGCTACTGGGTCGGTGACATATCGCTTCTTATCCTTGCGGTAGACACGCTCATGCTTTTCATTAAGATCAAAATAGTAAAAGCTGACCTGCCGTTTCTTTTGTATAGCTATCTCTATCTTTTCAATATTATCAAATATATCCTCGTTTGAGTGTTTATGATTATTGTAGAATATCGTATTCTTACGCAGTATTTCCTTTTTCCTTGTCCCCGCCATCGCCATTAGCTTTTCCATCAGTGCGGATGTTTTGTCCGGAGTGATGAAATTCGCCGCCTGAACTGCGTCTAT
>JAILFE010000349.1 GCA_024697725.1 Oscillospiraceae bacterium | reverse complement strand
TGATATCAAATGCGGCATATAAGGCTCCGTCCGGGACATTGTCCACCATGTTTCAGGCGGGGGCAGTGATAGAGTTGTCTGGTGATGTTGAAACTGCCTTTGATATCTACTACGAAGAATACGATATTCATGATCTTCCGCCTTTAGATAGAGGTTCATAAATAGAATGAGGAGCAAGAATCTATGGCTCTGACAAAAACAAGTTTTATGCGCGGGATGCAATGCCCCAAAATGTTATGGCTCGATAAACATCATCCGGAACTGCAGGTCATTCCGCCACACGTTCAGGAAAGACTCGATGAAGGCAATGATTTCGGCGATAAAGCGATGGAGATGTTTGGCCCCTACGAGGAAATGACCGTTTATCGCAAGGGGACAACTATACCTGATACAAAAGCTATGATAGAACGTACTGCCGATGCGATATCAAGACAGGTGAACGTTATATGTGAGGCTGCGTTCAGCAACTATAACAACTATTGCGCAGCGGATATCCTGAAACGTACTGACAGTGGATATGATCTGTACGAGGTAAAGAATGTCCCGACTGTTGCTGAACAGCATATCAAAGATGCGGGCTTTCAGTATTACATTATATACAGATGCGGAGTAAAGATAGGAAAAATATACATAGTAACACATGGTCAAGATGAAAGCAATCCCTTTGTTCCTGTTGAAGTGACAAGAGAGGCGAAGGGGTATTATAAATGGATCAACGACCATATCTGGAATCTAAATAGGCGGCAGAAGGAAGCCGAAGAGATACAGGTAGAAGTGGGAGAACAATGCGCAAACCCTTATGAGTGCTGGTATTATGGGTATTGTCATAAAGAGCAGCAAGAATCGCAAGAACAAGATAAGTTATAACTACTATTCCTACAATGACTGTGCATATGGATTGTATAGTTATCGAGTAAAGCGCAATAGAAGAAGGTGAATACTGTGCCGTCTATATTTGATATTTTTTCAAGAAATAAGCTGTATTTCATTGACAGTGAGGTATCTGTTAATGACGGCTCAGTTGTTGACCTTGCTGCAATTAGGGACAAGGATGCAGAGTATGTCCATACTGCATCCCAGAATGAATTTGCCAAATTCGTGAGTGGGGCAACATATATATGCGGGCATAATATCATCCGTCACGATATAAACTATGTCAGAAATCTGCTCCCCGATAAGTCAGAGTATATAGATACCTTGTTCCTGTCTCCGCTTTTATTTCCGCAGAAGCCTTATCACAAGCTTGTAAAGGATGATAAACTACTATCCGATGCTCTGAATAACCCGTACAATGACTGCATAAAGGCGAGGGAGTTATTTTATGACGAGGTATCGGCATTTAAAAAACTTCCCGAAGAAATACAAACGATATACTATGCACTTTTGTCTCAAAAAGAGGGATACAAAGGCTTTTTCTCTTATCTGAACATTGATAGAACATCCCAAGACCTTCCGAAGCTCATAAAAGAATTTTTCAAGGGCAGGATCTGTGAAAAAGCCGATTTGGAATCTCTCATAAGGAAGCATCCAGAGGCACTTTCCTATGCTCTTGCAATTATTTTTGTCGATGATCTCGATTCAATCACCCCTGCATGGGTGGTCATGACTTTTCCCGAAGTGCAGACGGTGATACATGCTCTCAGAAATAACCCTTGTGATAACTGCGAATATTGTAAAACCAGAATAGACCCGGTTGAAGCTTTGCAAAGATACTTTGGCTATCCTGCTTTCAGAAGTTATGATGGTGAACCTTTGCAGGAGAAGGCAGCAAGATCGGCTGTCAGAGGCGAATCATTGCTTGCGATTTTTCCTACCGGCGGCGGAAAGTCTGTCACATTCCAGGTACCTGCACTTATGGCAGGAGAACTTGAACATGGGCTCACTATAGTCATATCACCGCTTCAGTCGCTGATGAAGGATCAGGTCGATAACCTTGTTAAGAAAGGAATAGCCCGTGCTGTGACCATCAACGGTGCCATTGATCCGGTAGAAAGAGCCGATGCCTTTGAAAAGGTTGAAAGTGGTTTTGCAAATCTTCTTTACATCTCCCCAGAATCTCTTAGATCACGTTCAATAGAGCGGATCATGCTTTCAAGGAATGTGGTCAGATTTGTCATTGACGAGGCACATTGCTTTTCTTCATGGGGTCAGGACTTCCGTGTTGACTATCTGTTTATCGGCGATTTTATAAAGAAACTCGGGGAAAAGAAGCGCCTTAAAGCACCTATCCCTGTATCCTGCTTTACAGCTACAGCAAAGCAGAAAGTCATAAGCGATATAAGGGACTATTTCAGAGAAAAACTTGGTATAGAGCTTAATCTGTTCGCAACAAGTTCCGCAAGAGAGAATCTGCATTACAAGGTCATACATCAGGATACGGATGAAGATAAATACGCCACACTTCGTGCTCTTATTGAGAATCATAACTGTCCTACGATAGTTTATTCATCTCGTACCAAGACAACAGAGAAACTGGCCGAAAGGCTCCAGAAAGACGGATACAAGGCAAAGGCCTATCACGGTCAGATGGACAGGCTTGTCAAAACAGAGAACCAGGATTCATTTATGAGAGGGGAGACGCAGATAATTGCGGCAACCTCTGCCTTTGGCATGGGCGTTGATAAAAGCAACGTCGGTCTTGTTGTACATTATGAGATATCCGACTCTCTTGAAAACTATGTTCAGGAAGCCGGCAGAGCAGGCCGTGACCCATCTATAGATGCTGACTGTTATGTGCTTTATAATGAAAATGACCTTGATAAGCATTTTATCATGCTAAATCGCAGCCGCCTGTCTATGAATGAGATACAGCAGATATGGCGTGCAGTCAAAACACTTTCCGCAAGCAGGGGATATTTCCGTAAATCAGCACTGGAGATAGCCCGTGCTGCAGGGTGGGACAGCGAAACTGTAGATGATATAGAAACAAGAGTAAAGACAGCACTTGCAGCTCTCGAACAGACAGGGTACATAAAGCGTGAAATGAACTCACCCCGTGTTTATGCTGACAGCATCGTATCTCCCTCTGTTGCTGAGGCAGTAAAGCTTATTGATAGCAGTAGTGCTTTTGAAGACGAAGATAAAAGACTCAAAGCGCACATGATCATATCTTCTCTTGTGTCCAAAAGGGCGATAAGTAAAGCAGGCGAGGCGGATGCCGAATCAAGGGTGGATTATCTGTCCGATAGGTTAGGAATACCACTTAGTGAGACTGTGGATATAATAACAAGGCTCAGACAAGAGGGAATACTCTCCGACGATACCGATATGTCAGCCTCTTACGAGAATTCTATCGGTATAATACGTAAACTGGGCGTTATCAAGAGATGTGAGGATCATCTGCTGGGATATTTTAATTCTGACAGCGTAGAGATAAACCTGAAACAGATAAATGCAGATGCAGCCGATAAAAACCTTAATGGTTGCAGCATCTCAATACTCCAGACGATCGTGAATTACTATGTAGGTAAGCAATATATTTCTGCCACCGGTTCGTTTTCACAGGGCAGGCTACATATAGTGATGAACAGACCTCTTGATGCGTTCAAAGCTGAATGTACAAGGAGACAGCTTGTTGATGAGACCATAGCAAGGTATCTTACAAGAAAGAAGTTTGAAAAGAAAGAAAAACTATGCTTTGTACAGTATTCTGTGAAGGAACTTGCCGATACTTGCAGCGAAGAACTTGATACGAATATTGATCACAGGGGAATACAGAATTCACTGCTGTGGCTCAGTACTAATAATATCATATCTGTTGAAGGCGGATTTTTGGTAGTTTACAGCCGCCTTGAGATACATCGTCTTGAACTGGATAACCGTATACAGTATAAAAAAGAGGATTATGCAAAGCTCGATGAATACTATAAAATGAAGACACAACAGATCCACATTGTAGGCGAATATGCGAACATGATGGTAAAAAGCTATGATGATGCGCAGATGTTTGTAAGCGAGTATTTCGGCCTGGAGTATTCTTCATTCATAAAAAAGTATTTTCAGGGTAACAGGGAGGGTGAGATAAACCGCAATATTACAGCATCAAAGTATGAAGAACTATTTGGGAGCCTCTCGGAGAAGCAGCGTGAGATAATCGATGATTTATCACGATATATCGTGGTCGCAGCAGGCCCCGGAAGCGGCAAAACGAGGGTGCTTGTCCATAAGCTTGCGGCACTTCTATTGATGGATGATATAAAATCAGAACAACTGCTGATGCTGACTTTTTCAAGGGCGGCTGCGACAGAATTCAGGCAGAGACTTGTTGCTCTTATCGGAACCGTTGCGAAATATGTGGATATAAAGACTTTCCATTCATATTGCTTTGACATACTGGGAAGACCCGGGACACTTGGCGAATCCGATAACATAGTGAAGATGGCAGTTGATGCCTTGGCAAGTGGCGAGGTCGAAAGCAGCCGAGTTACAAAGACAGTACTGGTTATCGATGAAGCACAGGATATGAGTGCTGATGAGTATCGCCTTATAGAGCTGCTAAAGGAACATAACAGCGGTATGAAGATCATAGCAGTGGGTGATGACGATCAGAATATCTATTCATGGAGAGGTTCCGACTCTAAGCATTTTATGTCGCTCTACGAAAATGAGGATGCAAAGAAATATGAACTTATTGAGAATTACAGAAGTCTTCCCGCAATAGTGGATATTGCAAATAAATATGCCGCCCTGATAACAGAGCGGTTTAAGGAGGAACCTATTGTCCCTGTGAGGAAGGGGAAAGGCATTGTCAGCCTGACAAAATATAAATATCCATGCGAATATCATATCCTTGAAACGATAAAGAGCCGTAATGACAGATCCGTGGCCGTACTTACCGACACAAACAATGAGGCTGCTATGTATCTTGAAATGCTCAATTCTAACGGCATAAAGGCAAAACTTATACAGGAAGCCGAAAATTGCAGAGTATACGATCTGGTCGAGATACGTGTATTTATGAATAAACTCAGGGAAATGAATTCCGATTCTCCGACCATAGATGCGGAGAACTGGAAAACAGCAATGGATGAAATGATAGAATACAACAACGGCAGCACGCAGCTTGATGATTGTATCAGATTCCTTGAAGGGTTCAGAAGTATGTATTCTCGTATATATGTGTCAGATCTTGAGGAGTACCTTTATGAATCCGAACTTAGCGATATGTTCGAGGTTGAAGACGATGTGGTCACTGTATCGACGATACATAGATCTAAAGGACGGGAATTCGGAACGGTCTATCTCGCAACTAAAGGAAAATTTGAGCAAAGCGATGCAGAACGCCGGAAGATCTATGTCGGTATGACCCGTGCAAAGGACAATCTGTTTATCTGTACTATGGGCAACAGTTTCGATGAATTTGCCCCTATGTGTGATGATGAACAACGTGAAAGCTATAACCGCATGGTCATACTACTTGGCATGAGGGATATTTTCCTTGATACGGCAATGCAGTATAAGAAGCTGATATTCAAACTGAAAGCAGGTCAGGAGATATTCCTTGAAAACTACGATTATTGTATGATTTGCAACGGGAAAAAGTACAGAGTATGCACTTTGTCTAAGCGTGGAAAGGCAAAGATCAGTTCGGAAATCAGCAAAGGTTACAGGATAGAGAAAACAGTCGTCAGGGCATTGGTGGCATGGAATTCACAAGGTGATGAAACTGAGTATCCTCAGATCCTTACCTATGTCTATATGAGAAGAGGGCAGTGATATGGAAAAAGAAAGATATGAAGCGGCGAAAAGATGTATAGACAGCCTTGCAAACGGACTGGATCCGTATACAAAGGAGCCGTTGCCATGTGACTCAATATTGAATGATGTGAATGTAGTCAGAGCGCTGTTCATTGCATCCGATGCACTGCGAAGAGTGATCGAAGGTGACATTGAAAAGTCAAAGAAAGTCAAGAAGAGTGATTTTGTTATTAACGACGAACAGCTTGCAAACTTTGCTTATTCGGATAAACCAATTCCCATAACCGAAATAGTTAAGCGACTATCTGACCTTACAGACAATGAAAATATGGCAAAGCCTAAGTACAAGAACATACGAGACTGGCTTGAACGGAAGGGCTTTCTAGAAATCGAAACCGATGACGAGGGAAAGAACAAATGGCTACCGACTGATGAAGGAATGGAAATGGGGATAACATTTGAAAGCAGGGTCTCGGCATATGGGAAACCCTATAAAGTAACACTGTATAACAATGATGCGCAGCACTTCATTATTGACAATTTACAGGGTATCTTGAATGAACTTGCTGATGATGATAAGGAATTGTAAGAAGTTGACAGATAGCATTATTTCCTTTAACGAATTTCGATATTTCTATCATTTCTCGCCCCAGTATCTATCCAACGCCTCATCACAGTATGTAAGCAAGTCGGAGATGTCATTGTCATCAAAGGTGTTCATTATAGACCTATCGATCTTGATAATCCCTATGTGTTTGGAGTGGTGCATAAAGCCCATATCTTCAAAACGCTTGAATGGGTTTGAGAGTATAAGGGATTCTACTTGCTTCTGAGTATAGTCATCATGCAGGAAAATACAAGCTTTCTTTTCAGCGGGGAGACCATTTGACTTGCGCTGTTCATAGTATGCGGAAAATGACTCTGATACGTCGGTCAATAGGGCCTCTCCATTCTCATTCATATTGGAAAGAAATGCCATCATGAACGTAAGAGTAAAATGATCCGCGTCTTCCCCTCCGGTGTCAAAAATGGTATAATGGAGTCCTAAGCAAGTCATTGGACTTCTTTAGACCATTTGAGACAGTCTAAATCAGTCCAATGGACTAAATTGGAGTAAATTAGACTGACACGAGGAGGAATCGGTATGCAATCGGAAACCACAACAGCGATCACGGCGGTAAAGCAGGATGTACGCCT
>JAILFE010000328.1 GCA_024697725.1 Oscillospiraceae bacterium | reverse complement strand
TATTCCGCCCTGTTCCCGGGAGTTTCGTATACTGTCACCCGTTTTACTCCGTCAAAATGTGTCTTCAGCCTGTCAAATATCAGTTTTGCGAAATTCTCCGCAGTCGGTCTGCATGGGATCTCGTTCAGCCTGAAATTTTCTGCTTTCAGAGCCGCGAGAGTCTCCGGTCTGAGCGTTCCCTTTTCGTATATCAGCGAATGATCGAGCTCATCCGCTATTTCTTTCAGAACCGCCTTCAGATCGCCGAAATCCGCGACCATACCTCTTGTCTGACCGTCGGCTGTAAGCTCCTCCGCACAGACGGCAGCCCTTATACGCCAGCGGTGACCGTGGATATTGCGGCATTTTCCGTCATATCCCGCAAGAAAATGCGCACTGTCGAAGTACGCCTCCGCTGATATCTCGTACAACAGGATCACCTCATAATATATAAAAATCGGCACGGCGGACTGCCGTGCCGGAATATCGTCCGCCTGTATATTATCAGATGATCATATGGCGATAGTTATCCGCTGACAGTCCCGGTTTTGGTACGGCATCGTGCCGTTCTGCTTCAAGCAGCCGCAGGAGGGTACCAATGAACTGCGACAACTCTGCATAATAAATTATAACACTGTTTTCACTGATTGTCAAGAACATTAAAATAACAAAAAATAAACAGATATAGGCAGATATGTAAACTCTACAAACCTGCACATCAAAATATGTACATATATCACAAAACGCCTGCTAAACAAAAAAGGTATCGACTTGCGGCCGATACCTTGATTATTCTTTATTCTCTATTCTTTATTCATTTAGCATGGGGCTACCTGTTCTTGATATCCCTGTGCCAGACGCGCGTCTTTATGCCCTTTTTCGAGAGATGATCGTACATCCTCTCGGCAAAGGTGACGCTGCGGTGCTTTCCGCCCGTGCATCCGAATGCGATAACGAGCGAGGTCTTACCCTCGCGTATATACAGCGGTATGAGAAAATCCATCAGATCAAACAGCTTCGCCTCGAATTCCATGGACTGTTCAAAGCTCATGACATAATCGCGCACACAGTCCTCCTGACCGGTGTGGAATTTGAGCTCCTCGATATAGAAAGGGTTCGGCAGACACCTGACATCGAACACCAGATCCGCCTCGCGCGATATCCCGTATTTATATCCGAACGACATCACCTTCACGGCTATCCCCTCGCCCGGGTCGTTGAGGAACAGTGCCTTGATATTCTCACGCAGCTGCGACATTGAAAGATCGGTCGTATCGACATAATAATCCGCCTTGTCGCGTATCACCCCGAGGACCCTGCGCTCCTCCGCGATAGCGTCTTCAAGGTCACCGCCGTATTTCTCATCGAGCGGATGACGGCGGCGGGTCTCCTTATAGCGGCGTATAAGGGTATCGTCGCTCGCATCGAGGAACATCACCGAGACTTCGATACCGTTCAGCGTTTTGAGATATTCAAGCGTCTCGCCCACCTGCGGGAACATATCTCCGCCGCGGATATCCGTGACTATCGCGACCTTTTTCATCTGCCTGCCAGAATGCAGACATATCTCCGCGAATTTGGGTATCAGCTCGGGCGGGATGTTGTCTATGCAGTAAAAACCTATATCCTCCAGAACATTCACAGCGCCCGATTTGCCCGCGCCGCTCAGTCCCGTTACAACAAGAAATTTCATAAATCTTTTCTCCGTCGATCAGAGTCCTGTATCAGTCCTGTCCGTGAGTATGACAGGTTCGGGATCAAGGATATATCCCGTCTTTTCTATGACAGTTTCTCTTACGCTTTTCATAAGTCCTATTATATCGTCAAATGTTGCTCCGCCCTTGTTTATGACAAAGCCGCAGTGCTTCTCGCTGACCTGTGCGCCGCCTACGGTGAATCCTTTCAACCCGCACTGATCTATCAGAAGAGAAGCATAGCTGCCTTCGGGGCGCTTGAATGTGCTGCCAGCACTCGGATAATCGAGCGGCTGCTTGTCGCGCCGCCTTTGCATGATATCGTCCATTTGTGCTTTTATCGCGGCGCTGTCGCCTTTTCCGAGAGCGAATGCCGCCGACACGATGATATATCTTTCCTCCTCCATGAATACGCTGTGACGGTAGGAAAGCCCCATTTCCCCGGGCGAGAACCGCCTGATCTCTCCGCTTTCCCTGTCGACCGCATCGGCATAGAGTATGATATCCTTTATCTCGCCGCCGTATGCGCCCGCGTTCATGAACACGGCTCCGCCGACTGTGCCCGGTATGCCGTAGGCAAATTCAAATCCCGTCAGCGCCTGCTTCTGTGCGAACACACTTGCCGCGATGACCGATGCCCCCGCGCCGCATACTATGCCCTCTCCGCCCGGCAGCAGGGATATATCGGACATTTCCTCGCCGATCAGGACGATCAGCCTTTTGATCCCCCTGTCGTCGGCGATTATGTTCGAGCCCTTTCCGATGACAAAATAATCCTCGCCGTATTCATTCAGCAGCCGCACCAGCGCAGCACAGCTCCCGGCAGAACGCGGAGCGACGACACCGCCGCATTCTCCGCCGACCTTAAATGTAGTAAGGCTGCACAGCCTGCGCTGTCCGATGACCTCGCACCCCGCCGCCGCAGCCTTTTCAGCAAATCCTTCGTTCAAACGTGTCTCCTCCGGATAAATCATGATCTGCCGGGGGATATCCCCGGCAGTGATATTTCAGCAGATCAGTATACGTCCCATTTCTTGACGGTATCCTTCTTCTCGTAAGCCATACCGAGATTTTCGAGAAGCTCCTGAGCCGCATTGTAGCCCATTTTCTTCTGACGGTTGTTCATTGCCGCAACTTCGAGTATAACAGCAAGGTTGCGTCCGGGCTTTACGGGTATTACAAGATAAGGCACCTTTACGCCGAGTATGGATGTATACTCATTGTCAACGCCCATCCTGTCGTAAACCTTCTCGGAATCCCACGGCTCCATCTCAACGACCATATCTATCTTTTCGGTCAGCTTGACAGCACCCATACCGAAAAGTCTGCGGGCATTGACTATGCCTATGCCGCGGAGTTCGAGGAAGTGGCGGATATTCTCAGGTGAAGAGCCGACAAGACTGATATTCGACACCTTCTTGATCTCGACAGCGTCGTCGGCGACAAGTCTGTGTCCTCTTTTTATAAGCTCGACAGCGGTCTCGCTCTTGCCGACGCCGCTCTCGCCGAGTATCAGAACGCCCTCGCCGTATATCTCGATAAGTACGCCGTGGCGGGTGATCCTCGGAGCAAGGTTCAGGTTCAGGAAGGCGATCAGTGCAGCCATGAACGACGATGTGCCGTCCTTGCTCCTGAGAAGCGGTATATCATATGTCTTGGAAAGCTCGACCATTTCATTGAAATACGGGAGCTCACGGGATATTATCAGCGCGGGGATATGCTGTGCAAAGAGCATATCGAGGCGCTCTCTCCTGACATTCTCATCCAGTCCCGCCAGAAATGCAAATTCAGCCTTTCCGACGATCTGTATGCGTTCGGGATTGAAATACTCATAAAATCCCGCAAGCTGGAGTCCGGGGCGGTTTATCTCTGTTTCCTCGATAAGCCTCGTATCGGCGTCTGCGGGAAGATTTATCGCTTCAAGCGAAAATTCGTCGATGATACTTTTAAGCGGTACCTTGAATTTATGTTCGGACATAATGTATCCGATCCTTTCTCTGCCGCAAAACCTCCCCTTGAAAGGGGAGGCGGCAATTTATTCTTCGCTGTTATATGCGGTCGTCAGACTGTTCCATGTCTGATTAACGTTTTCAACGCATTCACAGTAAGTCTCGGAGATGATCTCGAGAGGTATATCCAGCTCAGATGCAAGATCGCTCATGCGTCTCCAGTCGGCTCTTTCATAGGATATTATAACATCAAAGAGCTGTCCTGCCTTGCCCTCGCGCTTTAAGAGACCGTTCTTGACCTCATCGCTGAGCGGGAGCTGTTCAAGTACGGAATCGAGAGGCATCTGCATCAGCTTTCCGAGCGTGGAGAACATACCCATGAGATACGCTTCCGACTTGGATATCGGCATATCGTGGCAGTTCTCGAAAAGCTCAGATGCGAATCTCGCACGCAGGAATGACAGCTTGATAAGCTCATCCGGCATAGAACCGTCGTCCTGCTTGAAGCTCAGAAGGTATATCCACTGCTTGAGCTGTCCCAGACCGAGTATGACGAGCGCCTGCTTTACGGACTTCGCACGGTTTCTGAGAGCGAAATACGCCGAATTCACGAGCTTCAGGAGCGAATATGTAAGCGATACGTCGCGGGAAAGGATTCCTTCTATCTCGTCGATATCGGGTTCGTCCTTGGTCACGGCGATCATCAGCAGGAAGAAGTTGCCCTGCAGATATTTCATATTGCGCAGCGTGGTCGGCATCTTCTCTGCGACATACGAGCCCTGGAAGCTGCTGCATCCGCAGTTCTTCGCCTTCTCATAAGCCTCGGCGCAGTCGATATTATATGCGATTATCTTCTTTCCGAAGGAATTTCCTATCCTCACTACGTTTTCAAGGGATGAATTGCGGTAGTCCTTGAAATTCACCTTGATATAGTCAACTATATCGAGCACTCCGAAATAGCGCGGTGCGAATTCAAAGTCGATGACTGCGATCTTATAGCCCGCCTGCTTGTATTTCGTGAAAAGCGAATGCGCAAGAGGATTTGTGATAAGCGAATCCTCGATCTGTATAACCAGCTTGTTCGTATCGAACATACGCGGTATGTTCTTGACGAGCAGATTCCTTGTGAATGTCAGAAACGCAGTCTTTCCGTCGAGGAATTTTTCGCTGTCCATAGAGGAAAGGAAATTCTCTATCGCATTGGCAGCGCTCGAATCGTCGGACTGATCGAGTGCAGGCGTGTCATCCGCATAGAGTATCTCATATCCGATCGCGGTCTGCTTTTCATCAAGAATAGATTGTCTAACAATATAAGGTTCCATATTAATCCCCCTCTGCTGCGGTGCAAAGATCGTCAGAATACAATGTTTGCTCCCCGCCCAGGCAGACCGTGCTGCCGCAGGAAAGAACCAATGTCATTGCATAGGCATGATATCACCCTTACAGAAATAATATTATGCCTCTCTATGCTATTATACCATATATGTTTATGGATTTCAACTGTTTTTTATAAGATTTATCAATTATTTTCAAAAAATCGACTTCAGCTTTGTGCATATGCTCGAATCGGTTTTATGCTGTGGAAAATATATGGGTCTGTTTATCTGTCTGCAGCGGCGGACACCGCAACGACCGTGATATTGTCCCTGCTGCCGTTTCCGAGAGCCTTCTCCGCAAGCGCTGAAAGACGCTTCGGGAGGCGCTGCGGGAGTGCGAGTATATCCTCGATCTCACCGGGAGTGAGATAATCGGACAGCCCGTCCGAGCATATCAGTATCATCTCGCCGTATCCGAGCGGTTCGGTAACGATGATCTGCGGATCGGGATCCGAGCCCGTGTTGCCGATAACGGGGAGTATAAGGTTGCGGTCGTTGGAATAGAGCCTCTGCTCGTTGGTCATATGTCCGCCCGAATACAGAAGCTGCACGAGCGACTGGTCGGTGGAGAGCTGTCTCAGCCTTCCCTGTGACATACGGAACAGCCTCGAATCGCCGACATTTATGATATGCGGGATATCCTTGCTGTCGATCACAACGGCGCACAGCGTGGTCTGCATATTCTCATGTCCCTTGTGAGCGGCGCCGTAGCGCTTTATCTTCTCATGGACAGCCATGACCTTTTTCTTATAATCCGTCCTGCCCGACGGTCTGATATCCGCAAGCAGTTCGAGCGTCATCCTCGCGGCGACCTCGCCCTTTGCCTCTCCGGACACCCCGTCGGCGACCGCAGCGATAAACGGACCGCGCAGCTCTGTCTCGAACGGCTTATCCGTCATAACGGTATGCCCGATAAGATAAGCATCCTCATTATGCGTCTTGACATTTCCTGTTTCGGTTATACCGCAGCAATAATACATAGATATTCGTCCTTCATCTGTAGTGCGATCATCAGCCAAGTATATATCCCTTTCCGTCCCCGGAGACCGATACCGCGATATCCGTGAACCTTTCCGATATATATCCCGCACAGGCGGCGGCAAACGGCAGCTCTGTCTCATAATGACCGCAGTCATACAGCGCTGCGCCCATATTCTCCGCATCGACAAATACATCGTGCTTCACATCGCCGGTGATATAGGCGTCACATCCCGCAGCTATGGCATCAGCGAGCATACTCCCGCCCGAGCCGCTGCAGAAGCCTATCCTCTTTATGCTCCCGCTGCCCGCCGTATATCGCGGCGCTCTGCCGAATATACCTGCAAGTAGCTGTGCGAGCTCCTTTGCGGACATCTCCGGGGTATCGCACATCCAGCCCACACCGTCCGGAAGAGGAGTTTTCTCACCGAGCGTGATATTTTTCTTCATAAGCTCATATGCGGCGGCATTCGTGCCGTGATTTTCCGCGATATCGGCATTCGTATGGCAGCAGACCGCGCTTATCCCGCTTCTTATGAGCTCATAGACAGGCGTTCCCGCCATAACGCGCTTCAGCGGATGAAATATCACGGGATGATGGCTTACGACAAGCTGTGCGCCGATACGCTCTGCCTCATAAACGGTCTTCAGCGTGATATCGAGACAGGTGAGCACTTTTGTGACAGCCGTCTCACCGCTCCCGACAAGAAGTCCGCTGTTGTCCCATTCCTCCTGTGCGGAAAACGGCATTATCTCATCAAGATAAGCATATATATCCGATACTCTTAACATGTCATATCCTCCGTGCCGAGTCTTCCGGCGATGCGCCTGCACAGCATGATATCTGCGGCTGCATCTGCATTTCCCGAACGCTGCTTCCCGTCGGCGGCAGCCTTCAGCCGCCTGTACTGCGCCGTTATATAGGCGCGTACATCGGGATCGCTCATATCGCCGAAACCCGTCTCGGCGGTCACATCGTCACATTCACGCTTTATCCCGCCGCTGCGCGCCTTTATCACCGCATAGCAGAACCTTCCGTCAACTGCGGCTTTTTCCGATATGATATCATACCCTTCCGAGCAGAGGAAACGGCGAAGATATGAAGCTCTGGTCATCGGCTGGAGTATCAGCGAGACATTATTGTCAAACTTCCCGAGCTCATACCCTTTGCGGAGTATATCCGCGATGAGCTCGCCGCCCATTCCCGCGATGACTATATCCGTCACTCCCGATGTGTCGATATCGCACAGCCCGTCGGAGAGAACGAGCTCCACCCTGTCGGAAACGCCGTACTTTATCAGCGTCTGTCCTGCCGCGGCAAGAGGGCCTTTTCCGATATCGGCAGCGACAGCGCGTCTGCATTTCCCCGACAGCACGAGCTCTGCGGGGAGATAGGCGTGATCCGTCCCGATATCGCATACATAGTCCCCGTCCACCTCGGACGCGCACAGCGCGAGCCTTTTATCGAGCGTTACCGTCATTATTTTTTAGAGCCGAAATGCTCATTGAGAGCATCCACGAGCTCATTCACATCAGCTCCGTGCACCATGCACGCTTCCTCAAGGGATTCTCCTCTTGAAGCGGGACATCCGAGACACAGCATCCCCATTGAAAGGAAATACGATGCAGTCTCGCTGTCGGCATCAAGGATCTCGCCTATAACGGTATCTTTTGTAACGATCATACCAAGATCACTCCCTGTATCAATTCACGGGTCTTCTTTCGGGAAGAGCCCTTATCTCGTTCATTGCGGTATCGAGCCAGTTCCTGTCGATATCCTCGATAGACCCCTTGTCGCAGGCAACGGATACCTCGGGGTCGATAGGCAGCCTGCCGAGGAACTTTATGCAGTTCGCTTCTGCAACAGCCTCGATATGGCTCTCGCCGTAGAGGTATATCTTCTTGTGGCAGTCGGGACATTCAACATAGCTCATGTTCTCGACAACGCCGACTATGGGTATATTCATCAGATGCGCCATATTCACAGCCTTCGTCACGATCATCGCAACGAGATCCTGCGGCGAGGATACTATCACAACGCCGTCGAGCGGCAGCGACTGGAACACCGTGAGCGGGACATCGCCCGTTCCCGGAGGCATATCGACGAACATATAATCAACATCGTCCCATATGACATCCGTCCAGAACTGCTTTACAACGCCCGCTATCACGGGGCCTCTCCAGATAACGGGGTCGGTCGGGTTCTCGAGCATGAGATTTATGGATATGATATCCACGCCCTTTTTCGTCCTTGAAGGGATTATCCCGTCCTCGACAGAGGTCGCTCTGCCGGTTATACCGAACATCTTGGGTATCGAAGGACCCGTGATATCCGCGTCGAGCACGGCAACATGGCTCTCCTTTGCGAATCCCGATGCGAGCAGAGCCGTCACGAGGGATTTTCCGACGCCGCCCTTGCCGCTTACTATACCGATGACTTTTTTAACTCTGCTCCTGTCATTGAGCTTTTCGATAAATTCCGAAGGATCGGTTTTTCTCGACGAACAGTTCGACCCGCACGTCGAACAGTCGTGTGTGCATTCTTCACTCATTTTAATATTGACCTGCCTTTCAAAAACAGCGCTTTCAAGCGCAAAATAGCCTCATTTCTCATTATACCATATCCGCGCTTTATTGTCAACACCCGCAGAAAACAAACGGGCGGAGAGAAGGCTCTTAAAAAACAAATAAAAAAGAATAGAGAATAAAGAATAAATAATAATCGGCGAAGCCGATACTTTAATTATCCTTTATTCTTTATTCTATCAGCAGGCGCTGCTTCGCAGCACAAAGCAACTTAACGGCACTTCAAATTTACCGCGCCCGCGCTAATACTTTGCCCGTATGTTCGTAACAGCTATCTGGTCGCCGGTGATCGTGGCATATATCGGCTTGTCTATCCCGGTCATTATAAACGTATTGCTGATATCTATCCCTGCATTTTCAGTAATCACGGTTATCCGGTTATCATCCACCTTAAATGTCACAACGGCGTCGTAACCGTCCAGATTGTATTTCTTCCAGGAATCCCAGCCTTCAAAGCGGTCGGTCTTTCTTACGTTGAGCTCTGCACTGCAGTCCGTATCGCTTTCCCAGCCCTCACCGTCAAATCTCGCAAAAGCAAGCTCACGGTAATTATTTCCGTTCACCTTTCCGTCGTCGGAGCAGAACAGCGAGATATACGGACAATGCCATACCAGTCTTGCGGTGGGGAGGCTCATCGTATGGAAAGTCAGCTTCAGACCGTCCTTGACCTCGATGCCTTCGGAGGCAGCTGTGCGGAACCCATCCACCTGAACATTCGGGACATCTCCGGCAGGAACATTGATATAGCTTATCTTCTCGGCTATCCTCGGGATATAGTCATCGGGGCTCTTTTCTTCCGCCCTGACAACAGTGATATCGCTTATACTGCAATTCTCGCCCGTCAGTGCGATATACATGAATCTTGTGCTGTCGGGAAGCGCAACTATAACTTCTGCTGTCCGTTCCTTCCCGATGATACGTATCAGCGCATGATCTTCTATCCTTACGGCTTCTATCCTGTAATCGCCTTTATTCTTTATATCACCCGAACCGCCGGTTATGATCTTTGTCTGCATCTTTCGTGCGCCGCCGGTCTCGGTATATCCGTCGAACCATATCTCACCGTACTCAAAATACAGCAGTTCCTTTACCTTCGCTTCTTCGGTATGGACTTTTCCGTCAAGCGAATCAAACAGTATCATCGACGGTGCGGGAACAACTCCCGTCGCTTCATCGGCGGAACGCACCGACATACTGATCGTTCTCATATTCTGTGCCGTGAGCATCCCGTCATGGACTGCGCTCCTGTGCTCGCCCACGGTAAACACGCCGTCTTCGGACTGCTTTGCTTTCTTTCTTTCCTTCATCTCATATTCGGTATCTATATCTATGAGATGAAGCATCAGCCTTGCATAAACGGGGTCAAACTGCGTGCCGATGCCTTTGACGATCTCCTCGCGCACCTTGTCCTGCGGTATCGGATCACGGTAGCTTCGTATGGAGGTCATGGCATCGTAAGCATCCGCAACGGCAATGATCTTTGCGATCTCTGGTATATCCTCGCCCTTCAGACCCTCGGGATAGCCCTTTCCGTCATAGCGTTCATGATGATAATGCGCACCGATGCTCAGGAACGGGAAGTCACTGATCTTTTCAAGTATCTTCGCGCCGTTTGCAGGATGCTGCTTTATGATGTCATATTCCTCGGAAGTCAGTTTTCCGGGCTTGTTTATGATCCTGATCGGAACGCCGATCTTTCCGACATCGTGCAGCAGCGCCGCATAATATATCATATCGCATTCATCTTTGCGCTTGTGGTTGAGTTCGGCGAGCCTTCGCGAATATTCCGCAACTCTCGATGAATGGCCGTGTGTGTATGTATCTTTCGTATCTATTGCATTTACGAGCGCTTTTGCGGTCTGCTCGAACAGATTCCGGAGCTGTTTCTGATTCTTTTCCATCCTGCACCGGCTGATATGTATGATGACCAGCATGATTATTGTAAAGACGCAGGAAAAAAATCCCGGAAGGGTCCTGACATTATGCTTTGCAAAAAAATTTATTAAATATGACGGCATACCTATCAGTTCAAGAAGGAGCGCCGTGATGAACCCGAACTTTTTATAGTACAGCACAATGACAATAAGGCAGATGCATGAAAGGTATGTAAACACGCCCGTAAGCGCAGACAGCGGCAGCTCGCTCCCGCCGACCGTGAGTATCAGTCCCGAACCGGCGGAATATGCCGTGCAGATATACAGCGCCACATAAATAATGATCGGAATTATGATCGTGAACTTTGGTGCCTCCCTGCGGACTGTCAGGAAGCGCATTATCTCTCCGCCCGGCTTATTCCCTTTATCCATATGCATATTTCTCCTATGTAAAAGGATCCTTCCGCCTGTTTTTCATGTTGATACAAGCTCTGTATATTCCATCCCTTTTCCATTATATCACTTATTAAATATGATTTCAATGGATTTTCTGCGAACAGTTATTTACAGGTTTGCAAAGCCGGACAACTGAGACTGCCGTGTGCCGCCTTCGCAGTTATTCAGTGCTTTATCCCTCTTGCCGAGCCGGGCAGCCATATGCCCGATGCGTTGGGTCTGAACTGCTCGGGGTCCCTGTTGTAAGCGTCTATCTCCCCGTACATTTTTTCATCCATGCGCTTTTCCGCCCTGTCGAAGCTCTCGGAGAAATGTTCCATTTCCTCCTCGGAGAGCATATCCGCGATTATGTGCTTGATACCTGCCATGTTTTTTCCTCCTTGATATATTTACAAAATTCAGTAGAAATCACAAAAAAAATATGATATAATCCGTAACATAGTACAGCCCGGAGTATACGGGCATTATAATGCACAAGCATTATACCGAAAGGATGGTAATATGGATAAGATCAGATGGGGAATAATCGGAACGGGAAAGATCGCCAATACCTTCGCACAGGGTCTGTGCAATGTTGAGGACGCGGTGCTTGAAGCCGTCGCATCGAGAGATATACAGAAAGCCAATCTTTTTGCCGACAAGTACGGATTTGAAAAGGCATACGGCAGCTATGCCGAGCTTGCCGCCGACAATGATATCGACGTAGTATATATCGCAACGCCCATGAGCTCTCATCTCGGAGATACTCTTCTGTGCCTTGACAGCGGAAGGAACGTTCTGTGCGAGAAGTCGATAACGCTCAACAGCGCTCAGCTTTCCGTGATGCTTGACCGCGCACGCGAAAAAGACCTGTTCCTTATGGAAGCGATGTGGATGAAGTGCCGTCCGTCCTTCCGCAAAGCCCTCGAATGGATACAGGCGGGGCGCATCGGTAACGTAAAGGTTATAAGAGCCGATTTCTGCAACCTCTGCCCCTACGACCCCGACGACCGTCTTTTCAGACCGGACTGCGGCGGCGGATCGCTGCTCGATCTCGGTATATACCCGATAACCTTTGCTGCGGATATCCTCGGATATTCCCCGAAGGAGATCATAAGCTCCGCTTACATAGCGAAAGACCGCGTAGACCATTACGCATCCGTGGTGATGAAATACGAAGGCGGCGCATTCGCCGACCTGTCCATGGGATTTGATTTCCAGTGCGAGAACAAAGCCGTCATAATGGGCGACCAGGGCAGCATAACCTTCGGGAACTGGTTCCACTGCTCCGATGATATCGTGCTCTATGATACAAACAGCAAAGAGATCGAACGCTTCCATTCATCGAACTCAGGCACGGGATATGAATACGAGATAGAGGAAGTACACAGCTGTCTTAGAAAGGGACTGAAGGAAAGTCCTCTCGTCCCGCATTCCGAGACCGCCTCGGTCATGAAGATAATGGACACCTGCCGCTCACAGTGGGGGATGACGTTCCCCGAGGAAGAATAAAAAAGATCATACCGACCTGCTCCGCAGTATCATATGGGAGCAGGTCTTTTTTTACCGCGGCAGGAGCGATGCATTCATATTTTCGGCTGCCAGCTTTTCATAGAGCCGCTCTGTGGTGATATCCTTGAATACCGACACAGCGCCGACATCGTTCCCGAACACATCGGTTATCGGAGATTCGCTGTAGAGTATTATCCTTTCGGGGTCGCCGTTCGCCCTTATCTCCTGCTCGCCGGAATCGAGCTTTCTGACAAAAGCGGCGTATTGCTTCCATTTCCCGCTGTCGCTGCCGACCATATCCGCACACTGCGGGAAATACCTGATGAATTCACTGTTCACGCTGAGTGTCTTTCCGGTCGTGTCCCTGATGATTATTCCGAACGGAACGCTCTTCAGGACGACTTCCAGCTCATCCGACATAGTCCTGAGATCGGTCATATCACGTGCAACTCCGCAGGTGCCGAAAAGCGAGCCGTCCTCATCATACAGCGGAGATTTATATGTCTTGAAGAAGCGCATACCTTCCTTGGTCTTGACCTTTTCATCAAAAAGACAGGTCTTTCCCGCGTCTATGACCGTCTGCTCGGATTCGAGGCAGACATAATCCCCCGCGGCATATTCCTCTTCGGGCATATCCCATATATAGTAATGCCCTCTGCCGCTTGCCTGCTCCTTGGTCTTTCCCGTCGCCTTGCAGAAGCCGTCGTTCAAGATAAGGTGGAGCCCCCACAGATCCTTGAACCATACCATATCCGGCAGGCTGTCTATCGTTGTCATAAGGCATATCTTATATATCCTGCGCTCGAACTCCGCGACGAGCTGCCTGCAGAGCTGGCAGAAATACTGGTTGAGAAGTATATCCGCATTGTCCAGGGTGACGATCCAGAATGTATCGAAGCTCGCAAGGAGATCGTTGTCGAGCGACATGAACCGTTCAGCCGTCACGCACAGGACACGGTAGGTCTTCTTCATCCCGCTGAGCTTACGGCACACATTTCCGTTGAGCCCTTCGTATGCCACGATAACGGCGCTGTCGGGCTTATCGGTGATATTGTCGAATTCCGTCACGGGATCATACAGCTCAAAAGCATATTCGCTGTCCGCGATCGGTGTGATATCCTTGACCATATTGTAGATATATTCTCCGCCTATGAATGCGAAGGAATATTTCCCGTGGTACATCTTCATATCGCATACCTCACTGTCAGGTGTTCTTTTCCGGAACAAAATCTATCCTGCCGGACGGCACATCCGCCTTTGCGCACACCACCCTGATGCTGTCGCCGACGGAATATACCTTTCTTCCCATTTTTGAAAGCGTGAAATGGCCGTCAAAATCATATCCCGTACCGAGAGATTCTGTCCTTACAAAGCCCTCTATCGTATCGGGGAGCTGGACAAAGAAGCCGTTCTCCGTCATGCCCGAGATAACGCCGTCGAAATGCTCTCCGAGCTTACCCGCCATATATTCCGCCATATAGCAGTCCTCGCATTCCCTCTCGACGCGCATTGCGGCAAGCTCGCATTCGCTCGACTGCGCCGCGGCTTCCTTGGCAAAGCCCGCATACCTCTTCACGAGATATTTCACTGCCGCCTTGTTGTAGCAGAGGTCTGTGAGTATCCTGTGTATCGCAAGATCGGGATATCTTCTTATCGGAGAGGTGAAATGCGCGTAATCCGCGAGCACGAGCCCGAAATGTCCGAGCGGCTTGTCGGAATACTTCGCCTTCGCCATCGAGCGCAGCACGGCATTGTTCACGACCAGCGCACAGGGCTTTCCCTTTGCCGATTCGAGTATATCCGCGAGGTGCCTGGGCTTCACATCGCTAAACTTCGGGAACGGGAGCCCGAGCATAAGCACGGCTTCCTTCAGATCCTCTATCCTTTCGGGAGAAGGGTCCTCATGCACACGGTACACGAACGGTATCTCGCTTTCCCGCGCAAGCTTTGCCGCGCAGGTGTTCGCCATGAGCATGAATTCCTCTATTATCAGCTCCGCCTTTCCCGTTTCCCTGCGCTTCACGCCGATACATACATCGTTCTCGTCAAGAGTGAGCTTGCATTCGGGCGTTTCGAGCTGGGGAGCGCCTCTTCTGAGCTTGTTCGCGGTCAGTATCTCCGCAAGCTCCTGCATAAGGAATATCTCTGCGGTGAGACCGCTGTATTTCTTCCTGATATCCTCGGGTATACTATCGGGGTCGTCCCTGTTTTCGAGTATCGTATTTATCTCGGAATATACTCCCTTCACGCGGGAGCGGATAACGGTCTTGCTGAATTTCGATTTAAGGATATTGCCGTTCTCATCGAGCTCCATAAGGCAGGAAAACGCAAGTCTGTCCTCATTGGGATTCAGCGAGCATATCCCGTTTGAAAGCTCCTTCGGGAGCATCGGTATCACCTTATCGGCGTAATATATCGACGTTCCTCTTGAAAACGCATCCTTGTCGAGCTCCGAGCCGGGTCTGACATAATGCGACACATCGGCTATATGCACCCCGAGATGATATCCGTTCGGTGTCCTTTCGACAGACACGGCATCGTCGATATCCTTCGTATCCGCGCCGTCGATAGTGAATATCGGCTCTGAACGCAGATCGAGACGGTGCTCGGCATCCTTTTCGGTCACGGTCATCCTGCTTATCTTCTTAGCCTCGTCCATGACAGCCTGCGGGAATTCGGTCTCGATATTATTGAGCCTGAGCACTGCAAGAGCGCTGCTCGAAGCCTTTGCCGAATCGCCGAATATCCCCGTTATGCGGCAGCGGTGATCGGAGTGGCGTTCTCCCCTGCTGCTTATCTCGGCGAGCACCTTGTCGCCCTCGTGCGCCCTGACATCCATAGACGATATCGCGAGCAGCTCCTTCGAGAGAGAATCGGGGCGTATATACAGCCCTCCGTTGAAGCTCTCAACGGTGCCTGAAAATTCGGAGAAATTCTCTTCGAGTATCTTTACGACCTCGCCTTCCTCCGACTCCCCGCCGCGCTCGGTGCGCGAGAGCTTCTTTGCAAGCACGATATCATTGGGCATCGCGCCCTTGAGATACTTCCCGGGAACGAATACCTCCGTGCCGTCTTCCTTTTTGAGGAATCCGAAGGTCTTGTTCACTCTCGATACCTGTGCGCGGTATATCCCATAGGATGCGCACAGCACAAATCCGTTGCGGCGTTCATATATAACGCCCTCTTTTTTCAGCTCGAGCACACATTCCTTGAACTTTTCGGGCTGAGGGCGCTTTCCCTTGCATTTTGCATAAAGCTCCTTGTAAGGAACGCATTTGCGGTCATTCTGTTTGAGTATACATTTTATCCTGTCCTTGTATATTTCCGCGATCTCCGCCATATTACATACCTTTCCGCTGCGGATAAAAAAATCACGCGCCCCCGCCTTCCGTTGCTATGCCGCCGCCGGCAGCATACACATACAAAGCGCAAAGCGAGTGATCTCTTCACCGGATTGCCGCATCATGCAGAACGGCGTGCCGTACAAAACACTTCACGCCGTTTTGCAAAAACTATTTACTTATCCGAAAATATGCCTTTTTACTTGGCAACTGCCGATATTACGTTCACTGCGATCGCAGAGATAAAGAATATCGCCGCAATGATCTTCGTGAGGTTTTCAAGCGCCTTCTCACGGGTGTTACCGCCGTTCTTTCCGTAGAAGCTGTCGCTGTTGCTTCCGCCGGATATAGCCGATGTCATGCCCTGCTGCTTCTCGGACTGACCGAGTGTCACAGCGATGAGCGCCAGGCTCGTAATAATAAGTATGATAGCAAACACGATTTCAATGATCTTCATTTTCTTCCTCCGTAAATCCTCATAACTATTTTGGTCCTTATTTCACAAACGCCTTATCACGGCGCAATGACGCGGGTTTTGCTGCTGTATATCACATATATTCCTGCGGCAGACCTGGTGTGATCTGACCGAACAGCGATCCCTCGAACTTGTCTATCGGCATCGGATGCGCATAAAGGAAGCCCTGTGCGATATCGCAGTCGATAGAACGCAGCATCTCTGCCTGCTCCTCTGTTTCAACGCCCTCTGCAACGACGCGCATATCAAGGTCATGTGCAAGCGCGATGATATGCTTGAGGAGCTTTTTGCTCCTGTCGGCGTTGTCTTCGCTGAGCCTTATCAGCTTCTGGTCGAGCTTCAGGACATCATATTCGAGCTGACTGAGCATATGCATCGATGAATAGCCGCTGCCGAAGTCATCCATGGATATTATGAAGCCGCATTCATGGAGCGCCGAAAGAACCTTCGTGACCGCGTTCATATCATCAAACGCGATAGTCTCGGTCGTTTCGAGCTCGATAAGATTCGTCCATACGTCATATTTCTGCATCATGGCGTATACGCTGTCAACATAATTGGGGTCGGATATATGGACACGGGACTGGTTGACTGCCACGGGCACGTAATTGCAGCCCATATCCATCCATTTGCGCATATATCTGCACACCGTTTCGAGCACGTACATATCGATATCTATTATCGAGCCTGTCTGCTCCGCTATCGGTATGAACTCATCCGGCATTATCCTGCCGAGCTGGGGATGGTTCCAGCGCACGAGCGCCTCCGCGGATACGCAGTCGCCTGTTTTCAGATCGAATTTCGGCTGTATCTCGACAACGAGCTCACGCCTGTCGATTATGCCGTTGAGGAGCTCCGCCTCGATCTTGCTGCGGCGCAGCGATACGGTGTATATCTTCTTGTCGTATACCACTATCTCCGTGCTGCTGCTGAAGCTGTCGGCAGAGAGCATGGCAGCCGTCGCCTTATCGACCGTCTTGATGAAATTGTCATCCTCGGCGGTGAGATTGTATATACCGCAGATGAACCTTATCCTCGGATGCAGCCTGTCATGTATCATTATCTCGGATATCGCGTCAAAATAATCGCTGACACGCTCCTTTGCCTTTTCCATGCTGCATATCAGGAAGAGCACATACCTGTTGTCGGTTATCTTGGCAAAGCATTCGCCCGGTGCGACCTGCTTGTTCATATAAGCCTCGATCTTGCGGCTGAAAGCTGCAACAGCCTCCGTTCCGTGGATCTCATTGAGGTGGAGATATCTCTTGGCGGAAAAGATCACGATATTGCATCCGCCGCCGCTGTGCTCAACGAGATAGTTAGAGACCGTCTTCTTGAGCCTGTAGTACGACGCGAGCTCCATAACGGAGTTATTCTTAAATGCGGAATAGGAGGAAAGCTCAGCATTCTCATCCTGTCCGTTGAAAACTTCATCCATAAATTCGGGATCCATTTTATTCATGCTCAAAGAAATACACTTCCTTTCCGATCCATGCCGCATACGCTGCCGATCCCGGATATTTGACGCTCTGCTTATACCTGTGTCTGCCCGGAATACCGGTGTTCGCGCAAAAAGCACTGGTTCCGGGCATTCTCAGCACACACTGCATCATGCCATAAAGAGCCTCTATATATAATATCATATTAATCTCTGCTTGTCAATACATAGTTTGTAAATTTGTCCGTATGCACAGCAAAGCGCCCCGTGCGGTGCAGGTACCGCACAGGGCGCTTTGTTCAGAAGAGACTTTATTGCTCCGGCAATAAAAGACAATATGATCCCCGGAGCGATCACCCGATACCTATAAATATAGACTGCGGCAGCAGCCTTGCGTCAGGCATATCGTTGATATATGCCTGGCGGAACAGCTTTCGGATATACCGCAGAAATGTACCGGATTGAATTATTCCGGCTGCCGCAGCCAGAGAAGTCGGAGGAAACCCTTTGGCGGCGCAGAGCAAAGTCCGCGCTGATATGTTCCGGCAGTGGGAAATAAATCACAAAATCAAGAAAAAGGGGGCAGCTTTTCACATACCCGGCAGAAGACCCGCCGCAATTTCCGGGGAGTGATACTGCCGCAAAGCAGCAGCCGGTAATCCTTGCTTTATGTACTGCGCTTCAGAGCGGAGTATTTGCTCGGATCCTTGTCAGTATCGCTGCCGAGCTCGCTTATGCATTCCTCAACGGTATCCTCGGGGGAGCTGTCCGTTTCGGTGATCTCCCATGTCTCGCAGAGCTCTGCCGCCTCGCCGGGCTGATATACCCTCTGCTCGCCGAGGAGCTCGCAGCCGAGGAAGGTGTCGTTGGTGTACGTCTCGAAATTGCACATGAAATCGGGATATATGATATTCTCATACCCCGGGAACATCTTCTTGAACTTCTGGTTCTCGACCGCATACACGACATATCCGTCGGTTATATTGAAACCGATCTTGAACGAATTTGCTGCGTTCGGGTCCTGTCTGATGACCGCATACGAATCGGTCATCGTGAAGCGCTCGTCCTTCAGCTCGGAGTAGCTCCAAAGCGATACCGTGCGGTTCGGAAGAAGCCCCGTATGCTTGCGGTTGAGCGGCACGAACTCGATCCCGCCGCCCGTAAGGCTCGTCACCGACCACGGCGCATAGCGCTTCGGCGACTTTGATATATTTGTGATAGTGTTCTTTATATTTACTCTGTTCTCCTCACCCATCTCTATCGAGATGCCGAACTGCTTTTCCGATGCGGTCGGTCTGGGTTCGAGAGTAAGGATATTGTTCTCAAACGAATAGCTCACCCTGCTGTTGTCGGGGTAATAAGTCTCGGGAAGGCTCTCGGGAGAGGACCAGAGCCTGTGTCCCCCGTAGTTGTACCATGTGCCGTAGCCCTTGTTCATTTCGTAATAATCGCGGTTTATATCCTCGAACATGATGTTTGGCATACCGTTTGCCGCAAAATATATGATGCGCGGTCCGAAATCAACGGTAGCCATCAGTTTTATAACGCCGTTCTCAAGGCAGACACATTTTCCGAAATTCTTATATTCGGCTTCATAAAATTGAGTAATCATATATTGCTCTCTCCCCGTTTATAATATGATTATACCCCAACACAAAATGATTGGCAATTTAATAATTGCGGATTTTTGACTGATTATTGCTAAATTTATGTCTGTTTGGACTGTCAACTGTATGGCAGATGCCTTATACGCACTAATTTTACAAAAATTTTTCGGAAGTTCTTTACAAATCAGCAGGAATGAGTTATAATATATATAATGATATTGCCCTAATATGCAAAAAATAATGAACAAAGTCAAGTAGCAATAAATGATATTCCCACCGCTGTGTTGATACACGGCATTTTGCCGCACGGTCTGCGGCTCTATCAGGATAAGAAAAGGAGCGATCGGTCTGTGATAAAGAATCTGTCCGGCGACTACGAGACTGTCGAATACGAAAACAAGCGGTTCGTCATGCTCTATGACAACAACAAGACTGAATTCTACCCCACGCACTGGCACAACGCCGTCGAGATCATTATGCCGATCTCGAATCCGTATACGGTCTATACAGGCAACGAGGAATATATCCTCAAGGAGCGCGAGATCATCATCATACCGCCCGGAGAGCTGCACACCCTCCCGCCGCAGGAAGGAAGGCGCATCATCTTCCAGTGCGACAACAGCGTGCTCGGCAGTGTTTCCGCGCTTGAAGCCGTAAAGCCCTCCCTGAACGTGCCGTTCCTCATCACCCCCGATACCGACAGGGATCTCTATATGCGCGCAAAGAAATGCATACTCGATATCTATTCGGAATACTACGAGAATTCCGAGATATCCGATGTGAAGATATATATGAACCTCATCAGCATACTTGTCGCCGTGCGCGAATACCAGCTCGAACAGACGCGCCTCACGCTCGCCTGCGCAAAGGACAAGATGGTGAAATACAGCGACAAGTTCCGTCTCGTGCTGAAATATATCGAGCAGAACTATATGCAGGACATATCCCTCGATACCCTTGCGGACATCGCAGGATACAGCAAATTCCACTTCTCGCGCATATTCAGGCAGTACAATTCCATGTCCTATCTGCAGTATATCAACATCCAGCGCACCCACGCCGCCGAGATGCTGCTGCTCGACCAGTCGATACCGATAACCGAAGTAGCGATGCGTTCCGGTTTTTCGAGCCTTTCCACCTTCAACCGCGTATTCAAGGAGATAAAGCACTGCACCCCCTCGGATTTCCAGCACCTTTACCGCTCGGGAGAGAATTCCATATCCGATCCCCCCGAAGATCACGGCGGGGATGACGATGCAGGGCAGCCGCAATAAATGACAGACGGAGTAAATATTATGGTATACAGATTCACCGTAGATTCGACCATGCACACCCAGATGATCGACATTACCGACAAGGTGCGCGAGATCGTCAGCGAGAGCGGCGTGCTCGACGGGCTGTGCACGATATTCATCCCGCACACCACCGCCGCCGTGACAATAAATGAGAACGCCGATCCCGACGTGAAGACCGATTTCATGAAAGAGATAAACAAGATAGTCCCGTGGGAGGATAACTACAGGCATTTCGAGGGAAATTCCGCCGCTCATCTGAAAGCATCCATGATGGGCTTTTCCGAGACGGTCATCATCGAGAACGGAAGGCTGCTGCTCGGAAGATGGCAGGATATCTATTTTCTCGAATACGACGGCGCAAGGACACGCACGGTAATAGTAAAGGTCTCAGCCTGCTGAGATAATTCTCGGCCTGCTGAGATAATTCTCGGCCTGCCGAGAATAAAGTAGCATCTTTGCACTATTTCAAAATATCCGGTATACACTATACGAAACGGAGGAAGAATATATGCTGAACTATTCGGACCTTGACGAAGAACTGCTCATGCAGTGGTTTCCCGAGCTTGAAGAGCGGATATTCACGGAATCCGAGCTTTCCATAAACCTCCCGCACTGTCTCTATGCCGATGTCCTGAACCCCGTTGTAAAGGATTATCTGCGGTACGACAACACCGGAGATCCGATAATGCTCAACAGGATATTCGATTTCTTCGAGTATCTTGCATCCGAGGGAGACGCCGAAACAAAGAACCTTCTCCAGGTCTCGTTGCTCGAAGCTCTCTGGGAGGAGCACGGGATATACAAAAGAGCGTGCGATCTTATGGGACCCAATACGCGGCAGATAAACGACAATATCCGCGGTTATATGAAAGAACCTCTGATATAGCTCTGACTATACCCTTGACAAAGACAATACAAAGTATTATAATATTTCCGGGTATTATTTATCCGGATCTATTAAAAAATTATTTAACGGAAGGATGTGCTTTTTATGGGATCACTGAAAAAATATGTCGCTGAGTTTATCGGCACAGCGGTACTCGTGATAATGGGATGCGGTACTGCGATGCTCGTAGGCTGTGACGCTGCGAACGGAGGCGGTTATATACTGACCGCGCTCGCATTCGGTCTGTCGATCGTGGCAATGGCTTACAGCATAGGAAATATATCGGGATGTCATGTCAATCCTGCGGTATCTCTCGCGGTGCTCATCAGCGGTGATATGTCCGTCAGGGACTTCTGCGGATATGTTGTCGCACAGATACTCGGCGCTTTCACGGGCTCGGGGATACTTGCAGCTATATTTGCCTTCGGCGAAGTCATTGATCAGACAGGCGCATACGGCACGAACGGTCTTGCAGGCGTCAACGGCAGCATAGGCGCAGGCTTTCTCACAGAAGCTCTGCTGACCTTCATATTCGTGCTCACGATACTCGGCGTGACCTCGAAAAAGGCGAACCACGGCTCGCTCGCAGGTCTGGTGATCGGTCTTACACTGACCTTTGTCCATATCCTCGGCATCGGTCTTACAGGCACATCGGTCAATCCCGCAAGAAGCATAGGCCCCGCTCTCGTATGTCTTATCTCACAGGATACGTCCGCGCTCTCGTCCCTCTGGATATTCATCGTTGCTCCGCTCGTAGGTGCAACAGGCGCAGCAGGCGTCCACAGGATACTTGAATCGGACGATCACTCCACAAAGCCCGCAAAGGCAAAGAAAAAGTGATTTTCCCCGAACGCAGACAAGCATGAAAAAACTGCGGTCACCTTTTACCCGGTGACCGCAGTATTTTTTATGTTCGTATCGCTTATTCTATTACAAGTGTGTAGTTCTTTCCGCAGCCGATATCAAGAGTGACGTTTCCGTCCTCGTCGGTCTCTGCTTCTGCGAGCTTTGTCTTTGTCGAGTTCTTTTCCGCATAGAGTATTACTGTCTTTTCCGCATTCCCGCTGCCGAGTCTGATCGTGATGCTGCCTGTATTTGATGCTCTCATCATGACAGGTTTCATGTCCGCATCGCAGACATAAACGTAGGAATTGGGGCTCTTTCCCGCGAACATATTGCTTGCCGGGATAACAGAAAGAGTTACGTCTGACGCGGGCATCGTGAATGTGCCGTTATATCCGCTTATCCTTGCTATCTCACGTCCGTCTGCATTTACTGCTATCGTCTGATCGTTCATGGTCACGGTGATAGTATCTCCCGCCTGTGCGGATGCAGTTGATACCGTTATCCCCGCAGGTGCGGTCACCGTGTACTTTGTTACGGGCGGTATTATCTGAGAAGGGGGAAAAGAACAGTCCTCACTGCTTGCGGGAACGAGCTTTTTGCCGTCGATATTGTTATCGGATGCGCTGTTCCGGTATGCAGCATCCGTTGTCCCGTCTATCACGAACGGCTTTGCCAATGTCACCTTGCCGCTGTATGCGCCGTCCACATTGATAAAGTCATCGGCATTTGTCCAGCCGAGAGTTATAACGGTGGCAGCCAACTTGTCGGGAGCAGTATCATTACCCGCGCCGACAGCCGCTATATCTATACTTGATGCTGTGACCCTGCCGCCGCTTATCGTTATATTTCCTCCGGCTGCGTTATAACCGCCGCCGATGCCGACCGAAAAAAAGCCGCCTGCCGCAGTGACTGTACCGCCGCTTATCGTTATATTGCCGCCGTCTCCGTTATCACCGCCGCCGCCGATAGCCGCTCCGCCACTGTTGCTGTTAGCATTAACTGTACCGCCGTTTATCGTTATTGTGCCGCCGTCTCCGTTTATACCGCCGCCGATAGCTGCTGCGCCATAGCCTTCTGCGGTAACTGTACCGCCGCTTATCGTTATTGTGCCGCCGTCTCCTTCACAGCCTCCGCCGATAGCCGCTCCGCCGCTGTCGCCTGTCGCATTAACTGTACCGCCGTTTATGGTTATTGTTCCGCCGTCTCCTTCGCAGCCTCCGCCGATAGTTGCTCCGTCTTCGCCTGCTGCGGTAACTGTACCGCCGTTTATGGTTATTGTTCCGCCGTCTCCTTTCCAGCCTCCGCCGATAGCTGCTCCGTATCCGCCTGCTGCGGTAACTGTACCGCCGTTTATCGTTATTGTGCCGCCGTCTCCGTTTATACCGCCGCCGATAGCTGCTGCTCCGTATCCGCCTGCTGCGGTAACTGTACCGCCGTTTATGGTTATTGTGCCGCAGTCATTAGATTCATCGCTGCCTATGGCGGCACTAAGAGAGTCGCTTACCGCATACAAAGTTCCCATTGTGTTTTCTGCTGTGCTCTGCGCATATATCGTAATGCTGTCAGAGCCATTAACACTTATGCCATATGGTGCGGTAAGGGTCACACCGTCTGCAAGAATGAGCTTTACATCTCCCGTGACCCAGATACGGTCGGTGATCTCGGTATCCTTGTTTACGAAAAACCAGTCACCTGTCCAATTCGTTTCGTCCGATGTTACCGTTGTATAGTACGTGCAGGTCATTTCAGTGCCGTCGGCGTCGAGATAGGTCACAGCCTCATCCGCAGATACACTCACCGCAGCCCACGGCACAGCCGCGCAGACCGTCAGCATCACTGCCGCCGACAAAAACAGGCTTTTCATGGTCTTCAAAACGATCTCCCCTTCCATTATCACGGAAAAGATCACGGATACGGCTTTTAACGGCATATCTTTCATTTCTTTTCCGTATATAATCTGTAAATATTGTGTTAATCCGATATGTGTTATTATATCATAAATCGTAAAGAATGTCAAGAAATATCTATAAAAGCAAAAAGACCGCAGGCCGCCTCAATACGGTGACTTGCAGTCTTTTTATATGTTCGTATCGTGTCAGTTCGTTCTTGTCAGCCAGACATAAGCCATGTCTATCGCATCAAAGAGAGTGTCTCTCTCGCTCTGCTTGATGACAGCCTCCACGGGATTGAGCTTCGGATCGGTCTTCATCTGGTAAAGGCGCACCTTTCCGGCAAATTCAAGCTCGCCGACACTGGTGGTCTTCTTTGTCTTTTCGGCTATCTGGAGCATAACCACGGTATTGTCGTACATATTCCCGTAGTATATCATATCGCCGTTTCTGACAAGAGGATATCCCCTGTATGTGAAAAACTTCTTTTCTTCCTTGTTTTCAACTGCTTTCTCGCTCATTGCGGTACCTCCTTGTAATAGTGTTCGGTCTGTTTTGCGGCGGTCATCACCATGTCGGTA
>JAILFE010000320.1 GCA_024697725.1 Oscillospiraceae bacterium | reverse complement strand
AAGCCGAAAAGTACGTAATAGTGCAACTTCGGAGTGCTTTTCGGCTTTTTGAGTGCAAGATTTTTGAGCTGATAAGCCCAAAAATCTTGCACTATTGCTGACCGTAGGTCAGCAATAAGCAGACATTAATCAGGTAGTGCGCTGCAAATCTTTGATTTGCAGCATAACCGCCCGTAGGGCGGTTATTGAGCACGCACTTATTATTACTATTATTCGCCAAGGCAGGCATCGAGCGAATCTATGATGCCCTGCTTGTCCATATCCCTGCCGATGAACACGAGCTTGACCTCGCGGTCGCCGTATTTTTCATCCCAGTCTTCGGCAACATCGGGATACTGCTCGAGCAGCTTCTTTCTCTGTGATGCGGGTGCTGCAGCGAACCATTTCCCGCTTTCGGTCGCTGTTATCTGAACGCCCGACTGCTCGAATATATAAGCGCTGTCCGGCGTATCCGAGAACCAGAGCATACCCTTGCAGCGGATGACGCTCTTTGGCCAGTTCTCCGCCCATGCCTGGAGCTTGTCCTGATCGAACGGACGGCGGCGGCGGTAAACAAATGTGCTGATGCCGTATTCCTCCGCCTCACCCTCGTCGTGGTGGTGATGGTGGTGGTGATGTCCCTTTTCGTGATGCTCGTGTTCATCATCATCGTCGTCGTGATCGTGATGATGCTCATGCTCGTGCTCGTGCTCGTCGTCATGATCGTGATGATGCTCGTGCTCGTCATCGTCATCATCATCGCTCACCTGAGCCTCATAGGACTGAGCCCAGCCAGCGGAGGTCACTGCCTTTTCAAAATCGTAGATACCGGTATTGAGTATATCACCTACAGCCACCCTGCCGAATTCTGCCTCGATTATGCGTGCAGTGGGCTGGAGAGCCTTTATCATAGCCTTTACTCTTCCGAGCTGTTCGGCATCTACCTTGTCCACCTTGTTAAGTATTATCGTTGTGCAGAATTCTATCTGCTGGATGAGAAGATTTTCGATATCCTCCTCATCTATATCATCCTTCATAAGATCGTCGCCGCAGCCGAACTCGGTAGCCATACGCAGTGCATCGACCACCGTAACGATATTGTCAAGACGGCATATAGGCTTGCGGCCGTCCATTTTTCCTTCGAGCACGGATATCGTCTGTGCTATCGGCATGGGTTCGCAGATACCGCTCGCCTCTATAAGGAGATAATCGAAATTGCCTGTCTTTATAAGTCCCTCGATCTGGTTCATGAGATCGACCTTGAGCGTGCAGCATATGCATCCGTTCGAGAGCGGAACGAGATTATCGTCCTTCTGTGTGACCTGGCCGCCCTTGGCGATGAGATCGGCATCTATATTGACCTCACCTATATCATTAACGATAACTGCGACCTTATAGCCCTCCTGATTCCTCAGCACCTCGTTTATAAGAGTCGTCTTGCCTGCACCGAGATATCCCGTGAGCAATGTTATCGGTACGAGCTTGTTTCCTGTCATAAAAAACTACTTCCTTTCAAGATATTGCCGGCACTTTTTGCCAACACGATATTATTATATCACGGCATTTTTCTTTTGACAAGTATTTTCACATATATTTCATACTTCCTTCGGCGCTGCCGCAAAAAGAAACCGCACAGAGCCTTCTGTGCGGTGCTGTTTTGTATGTATATCACCTCAGCGGAACAGTCTTTATATTTCCCGATTCATCAAGACAGACCTTGACGCGCCGTTCCTCCCTCGTCGGTGATATGCTTTTGTCGTTTATGACTATCCTTGTTCCGGGGAACATCGTCCCGCGGCATTCGACCTGATAGTACTGTATATTTTCGAGCTTTTTGTCTATCTCGGCTATCTGCTTTGCAGCCTGCTTCTTCATATGCTGTATCTGTATGCGGCTTTTGAGCATTTTCCCGAGCAGTTCTTCATTCTCATCGGAAAGGCGTTTCAGCTCCTTTTTCTTGCCGCTGAGAAAATCTATCACCTGCGTGCATTTATCGATATCCGAATCAGCAGATGCGATCTGTCTTTCAAGCTCTGTCTTTTCCTCGCTGAGGATGGCATTGTCCCCGAGTATCACATCGGTGGGTATATACGAGCTGTTGCCTATGCTCCCTGCCGCAAGATTGTGCAGACAGATATATTTTCCGCCGATAAGCCTCTTCCCCGCAGATATGACTCCTGCGCAGTATACGTCGCAGTTGAGAAACGACTGCGACGACATATCGCCGTCACAGGTGAGCCTTGAAAATTCACAGAACATTGCCGAGATATTCTTATGTGCCGTAATTTTAGAATTGATTATCCCGCGTTTGGAAACGACATCTTCTCCCGCTTCGATAACAGCGCCGTTGACATTTCCCGTGACCGTGACGCTTTTTCCGGATGATATCCTGAAGCCCTCGCAGACCTCGCCCTTTACAACGACATCTCCCAGAAAATTGATATTCCCTATAGAGGAATCGACATTCCGTGGGATAACAAGAGTAGTCTTGACGGCAAAGCCGCCCTTTTCATACACAAGATGACCCGTCTGCGCAGCAATGACCTTTGTCCCGTCCTCGGAAAGAATGGTATTCTCACCGAGCCTGTAATCGGCTTTTTTTCCCTTTCTCTGCCTTATCTCGACCCCGCGGACATCTATCCCCGGTACACCTTCGGTGGGCGGCGTCATTTCGGCAATTACTGTCCCCTCATCGACTATGCGGACATATCCGAGATCCTTCAGATCGACAAAACCGCCGTCATCATCACCGCTGTCGGTGTTTTGAGGTTTTAAAGCCACCTCGGTGGAATACAGCAGTCGGACTTTTCCGTCGATTCCGTCCACAGGATCCTTCATATGCGCCGCAACGATCTGGCTTTCGTATTCATCGTCATCTATCATTCTGCGGATATCCTCATGCTTTATACCAAAGCGCACGCCTTTGGCGGTGAGGGCATCCATAACATCATCATAGGTCATTTTCTTTCCGCCGTTGACGGGCGGATATATACTCAGAAACGCATCGTGGAAATCGGTCGTCACTGTTACGACAACAGAACCGTCAACCGGATATCCGACGTTTTCTGCCATAATTATCTCTCCTTATGCCAAGTCCTGACGGCAGATGCTCCGAAGCTATGCGGGACATTATGCCAGATATCATTATATCACATCCCGACAGGAATTGCAATAGATAAATAAACAAAAACGCAGTAATATGAAATATAGTTCGTACTGCAAGAAAAACTGCCCGGAAATATATAGTAAACGACACTGAATGTGCGATTTCTGATGTCGTTTACTATAACTGTTCCGGGCAGTATGCGCTGTGATATTATTCAGCTATCTCAAAATATGCATGATATTCCTTCTGGTCAAAATCACCCGGAGCACGCCAGTTCGTGATCTCCTTGTCGATGCGGTATTTCCCCGCAGGGAGTGTTCCGTAGATGCTTTCCCAGTTTATTTCGGCGGTATAGGTGTTTCCATCAAGTCCATAAGCCTCATCGAACCAGCAAACCTCCTCCACACCGGGGATATACTCAACGGGATGCCATTCGCCGTGCTTATAGCTTTCCAGAAGGTAATATTCGCCCGTGTTCAGCTCCCCGTCATGATCTCCGCCCGACTGCGTTATCGTGACGGTGCAGCCCGTGGGAGTGACATCCGACACGGTCATGTCTATCCCCCATTTTTCGGGTACGAGAACGCCCTTATCGTCAAATTCATACTCCACTCCGCCTATCGTGACGTTCCCGACCGCAAGCGTGCCGTCCTTCAGGGCATAGTATTTCTTTTTCCCCTTTGAAGTTATCCATCTGCCTTTCAGTCGGACGCCGTTCTTGTAATAGTAGTATTTTCCGCCCTTGCTGGTCTTTCCCGTATAGTTTTCGGAAACAGATGACGAGCTGTTCTTGCTGTTTTCCTCCTGCTTCGCGGAGCTGTTATCCTGTGCATTGACGTATGCGGGTACGTTCATCATCATAAGAAGCGCCGAAAAAGCTGCGGCAGTATATCTCATTCCTTTTTTCATTTGTCATTCTCCCTTCAGGTCATATATCGTGCCTATGAAAAGCGGCTGTCCTGCGTCGCTCGATATAACGAACACGAACGGTCTGTCGAGTACGAAGTCTATCTCCTCCTGCTCAGGCGGAAGCGCCGCACCACATAACACCTCGAGTGTGAATGCCGCCGCTGTGCAGCCTTCCTCGTCTATGCTTACGCGGGCTGCCTGCTTGACCTCTCCGACAAACAGACCCTTTTCATCGGTCATCGGGGTGAAATCGGCGGTGCTGTCCGAAAAAACATCCTTCACACCGAGATCAATAAGCTGATCTCGGAGCTGTATATCGGAACTGATATCAAATTTCGGCACGGAATAATTGATCCTCAGCTGCTTCGTGTTTTTCCAACCGGAAGCTGCCGTCATATCGAGATATTCTCCGGAATCAAGCACTTCATCGACGGTCTTGTCCTCATCGGGAAGTATGAACCACATAGATGTGCCGTTTTCAAAAGGCAGCTCAACAGCGCCGTAATCATCGCTGTAATAATATGTAAGATCGTAGCCAGTGTCGTTCATAAAATCGACTGTTTCGTCGCCGTTTGCACCGTGGAATACTCTTTCGGCGGTGAGATCTTTGCTGAAATTCCATTTCCCACGGAAATACAGCGTCGAGCACAGCGCCATGACAGTTTCGGCGGAAAAGCCCGTCTGGTTCACCTGATCTTCAAGAAATCCGCCTGTCTGCTCGTTTATCCAGTTCCTGAGCGCATTTGTCATTTCGGGCGATGCCATATCTCCCGAAAAGGTCGAGGCATAGTAGCTCTTTGCAAGCGTATCGACTGCATCCTTCTTATATGCAAAATCATCATCGAGCCAGAGAGAATCAGCGATGAGCGTTGTGATCGTGCCGTCGTCGCGGTAGCTCGATCTCCACAGTCCGTTGGCGGTATCCCGCAGATCGGCGATATCATCCGAACCGAGCAGATCAAGTATCTGCTCGCGGCTGCTGCCGCCTGTCGTCTCGGCGAGCATGGAAAGAGCCATATACGCGCTCACGGGAGATATCACCCTGTTCTGCTTGTTGTCCGAAAGCAGCTCGTCCGACATAGACTTATAGAACCCGAACGGCTTTGTCCCTACAGAAGCTGCGGCTTCTTCGCGCACCGAATACGCTTTTTCCCATTCATCATACATACTGTTCCTTTTGCCGGAATTGTAATGGCCGTCCTCATCAAAAAGATCCTCCTCGGTGGGATACGGCGGATCGGCAGGATATTCCGCTTTTACTGTCTTTATCATATTATTTGTCTCTTCCTTTTGCGGTTTCTTATTTTCTGATTTGTCGGCTTTCTCGGAAACGGAAAATTCATTTCCGGCTGTCTTTGCCGCGTCTGCATCCGAGCAGGCAGCTGCACCCGATGAAAAAAGTGTTATAAGTGCCAAGATCAATGCTGCTGTGTTTTTCATATCGTATCTCTCCTATATATTATGTATTTTGGGGATTTCTGTATGATACACAATCCAAAACATCAGTATTTTTCATTTCGGAGAAAAATTCGGTACAATACACAAAAATATTTGAGATCATTGTGTATTATATGCCTATTCTGTTATTATTTTCCAGCTCTCACACAGCCTGTCCAATGAATATGCCGCGTTTGCAGGACTTGTTGACGGGAGCTTCACCGCCTCGCGTCCTGTTATCGGCTTTATATACTTATTGTACATATTATACGCTTTTGTCCCGTTGGTATATATCGTTCTGATATCCGCAGCGGATAATATCATCCCGATATCGTTTGGAACAACATCCGATATGCTCGTATCATCCGAGCCGATAATATCGCAGCTTTTCACCACATCCCACACAGCAGTGCGGTTTTTCAGCAGGAAAGCCTTTTTCTGCGGAACTGTCAGCGGAACATCCTCGCCGTATATCCTTGACAATACCCTCCAGAAGCGGTTCTGCGGGAAGGCATAGAAAAATCTCTCCTCCCGCGAACGCACCGACGGGAACGAGCCCAATATCAGTATACGGCTGTTCTTGTCATATACAGGTTCGATATTATGCACTGCCGCTGTTTTTTCCATATTCCTCCCCCGATCAGACCCTGCCGATATTACGGCATTGTAGTATAGTCATTGTAATATAGTCAACGACATTAGAAATTGCGCAGACTGAATGCAGCAATCTCAATGTCGTTTACTATAGATCCCATGATATCCTATCCGATATCCTTTGCGCATCCGCCGTCATCTTCCGCACAGCTATGCGGTTCACAGCAGTCGCCGCCGGACGGCTTTTTTATGCAGCCGCATATATTCTCATCATCTGCACGCGGGAAAAACTGCTCCGTTGGAAAATCAAGACGGCAGAATATATCCTTTGCCGATTCTGTGGGACTGCCGCACTCTCTGCCGGGTATGCAGTAGTCATAGGTCGGTATCAGCAGCGAAACAGGTCTTGTGAGCTGTATCACCGCAAAAAGTCCCAGTGTGATGTATATCCCGCGCACATACTGCGTCGGTGCGGGCTTCGGCGCGGGCGGACATAAGCCGGTGCATATCTCGGCGCATTTTATCTTCGTTTCAAGCGCTATCGGCGTGACCACGCTCACCGTGACTCTCGGCTTGTCGGCGCTGCGGCAGCACATATCCGCTTCGGGCGCATCCTCGCTCGAAAAAGTGCGGATATTGCCCTGCGAGCCGTAAAGTATCACCCGCTTGCTCCACACAGCCGTCCCCGTGAGCGGCACGCAGTCCTCGGAGCATACCGCTTCATAGCCCTCGAGCTTCACGCGGAAATTATAGGTTATATCGACCGAATAATACCCCGATTTGAACGGTACGGGGTCGGTGGATATGCATACGCTGCACACCTCCGCCTTGCGCGTCTTGACGATAGTGATATTATCGGCAAGGCAGCAGCCCTCATCTAGCTGCACGGGCAGATCGCAGATACAGTCGCGGTCGGAGCAGGCATCAAATATCCTCTGTGTTTCGATACTCACTGCATCTCCGAATATTCGTTTGCTGTTATCGTTCATTAAGCTCAACCCTTTCCGGAAAATACGGGCAGACACCTGCCCTGATCGTACTGCCATTTCAGAATGGCTTGTAGTATACATAGTATTCAATATTTCCGGAAAAGTTACACGAAATGATACAGCAATGCGCCGCTTATGATACAAGCGGCGCAGCAGCATCATTGATTTTTATTGTAGATGATCATAAGTCCCTTCAGCAGGAGATCGGCATCATGTATGATCTCCTCGCGGCACAGCGGAACAACTGTTGCCGAAAGTCCTCCCGTGGCCACGACCGTATGCTTTATGCCGTAAAGCTCGTTTATGCGGAGTATTATCCCGTCGAGCGAAGCCGCCGTGCCGTAGAGCATACCGCTCTTCATGCAGTCAACGGTGTTCGTGCCGACTATCCTTTTCGGCGCATCAAGGCTTATCCTCGGGAGCTGTGAGGTGCGCTCGGTGAGTGATTCGAGCGCTGTCACTATGCCGGGCATTATCATGCCGCCGACATAATTGCGGTTCTCATCCACGACCGAAACGGTGCTTGCCGTGCCCATATCTATTATAATGAGCGGAAGCGGGTATATGTTTATCCCTGCGACCGCAGCAACGGCGAGATCCGCTCCGAGCTGTGCGGGATTATCAATAACTATGCTGAGTCCTGTCTTTATCCCCGGTCCGACAACAAGCGCATCGCAGCCCGTCACGAGCTTTATCGCCGTTTTCAGGGTGACAGTCACAGGCGGAACGACGGAAGATATTATCGCACCCTCGATATCATCCGGGCTTATCCCGTTGAGTTCGAGTATGGTCTTTATCGACATAGCATATTCGATCTCGGTGGAATTGCGGTTCGTGGATATACGCGCCGCGAATACCATCCTGTCGCTTTCGGTGCGCTCTGCACATCCGACTACTATGTTCGTATTGCCAACATCGACAGCAAGTACCATATATCAACATCCTCCG
>JAILFE010000307.1 GCA_024697725.1 Oscillospiraceae bacterium | reverse complement strand
GGGGGATATCGTTGTGATAAAGCTGCGGTTCCTGTCGTATACGCCTGTATTTATGAAATCGGTCAGCACGTTGTTCGCGTTGGAGGCGCATATCAGCTTGTTCACGGGCATACCCATGTTCTTTGCATAGTATGCGGCGAGGATATTTCCGAAATTGCCTGTCGGTACAGTGATATTTATCTTTTCTCCCGCCTTAATGCTGCCGTTCTTGACAAGCTCCGCATAGGAGGAAAGATAGTATATTATCTGCGGTGCAAGTCTGCCCCAGTTTATGGAATTGGCGCTGGAGAACATCATTCCCGCATCGGAGAGCTTTTTCTTGACGTTCTCATCGGTGAATATAGCCTTCACGCCGTTCTGGCAGTCGTCAAAATTGCCCTTCAGAGCGCATACCCTGACGTTCGCGCCGTCCTGAGTGGTCATCTGGCGCTTCTGCATTGCGCTTACGCCGTCCTCGGGATAGAACACGATTATATTTGTTCCGGGAACATCGGCAAAGCCTTCGAGAGCGGCTTTTCCCGTATCGCCGGAGGTCGCAACGAGTATAACGACATTCTTGTTAAGATTTATCTTCTTTACCGAGGTCGTGAGCAGATAGGGGAGTATCTGCAATGCCATATCCTTGAATGCGCAGGTGGGACCGTGCCACAGTTCGAGGATGTGGATATCATCGGTGAGCTTTTTTACTTCTGCGATATTCTTTGTTGCAAAGCTCTTGTCGGTATAAGCATTGTCGGTGCAGTAGCGTATCTCCTCTGCGGTGAAATCGGTGAGATATTTTGAGAAAACAGCCGCTGCTCTTTCGGAATAGGTCATATTCCCGAGAGCGGTTATCTCATCAAGTGTCATCTGAGGTATCTCGGAGGGGACAAAAAGTCCTCCCTCGGCAGATATGCCGTTCACGATAGCCTCTGCGGCAGAAAAACTGATACTGCTGTTTCTGGTGCTCTTGTAATACATGGCAAGGTTCCTTTCCGGCGCGGTGCCGTTTTATGCGGCATCGGCTATAATATATTGTTATCATTGTCCGCTATGAATGCGTTGTCGTAATAATGGAAGCTGACAGGCTTTCCTCTGTCGAGCACTACCTCGGAGATATCAAAGCGCGGCTGACATTCGCTGCCCACGCGGTAGAGATACTCCTGAGCGGCTCTTATAATAAGTCTTCGCTTTCCGGCGGTCACAGCCGCAGCACCGCTGTCCATAGCGTTCACGGCTCTGGTCTTGACCTCGACAAAAGCGATGATACCGCCCTTTTCGGCTATTAAATCTATCTCTCCGCCGCGCACGGTGTAATTCCTGCACAGTATCCTGTACCCCGAGCGGCCGAGATAGTATGCGGTCAGCTCCTCGCCGATATTTCCGATATCCCGTGTACTCATATTCAGTGCATTTTTTTCAGAAATGACATCCTGTGAACCGGGGACGGACCGTATTGTCTTATCATCTCATAATGGAGCTTTGTGGGATATCCCTTGTGCTTTTCAAACTGATATTCGGGATATTTTTCTGCAAGCTCCGTCATATATCTGTCACGGCTGACCTTGGCGATTATCGACGCGGCTGCGATGCTCGCCGATATCCCGTCACCCTTGACCACTGTCATTGTCCTTATACCGAGCGACGGGTCGCGGTTGCCGTCAACTATCGCAAAGGACGGCTTTATGCCGAGCCCTTCATAGGCGCGGCGCATCGCGATAAATGTCGCCCGGAGTATATTATGCTCGTCTATCTCTGCGGCGGATGCTGTGCCTACGGAATATGCCGCCGCTTTTTGTATTATGATATCATAAAGCTCGGCGCGTTTTTTCTCGCTGAGCTTTTTGCTGTCGTTTATGCCTTCTATAAAGGTATCATCATCGAATACCACTGCTGCGGCGTACACGTCCCCCGCAAGAGGACCTCTGCCCGCCTCGTCTATCCCGCAGAATATGCCGTTTTCAAGGCGAAGGCTCCTGTCATACTCAAACAGATCGTCAGTCAATATCTCACATCCTGTTCAAAGATCGCGGTCATGTTTTTCAGCTGCGGTCGGGCAGTTCCAGCGTTATCCTGCCGAGCCTGCCGTTCCTGAATTCGCCCAGAACCACCGAAGCGGCGCGTTCCATGCTCACTTCACCGCCCGATATCAGCAGTCCGCGTGATATACCGACCTGTTCGAGCAGCTCATATCCGGGGACATCCGCGCCGTCCGATATTTTCGGATAGCGGTTCTTCAGTGTGTCGTGATAACCGGCGTTGAGCACTTCGAGCAGTCTGCACGCAAGCACCTCGATATCTACGACATCGTCCTTCACGGCGCCTGTGAACGCAAGATATTCCCCGACCTGCTTGTCCTCGAATTTCGGGGCGAGTATACCGGGCATATCGAGCAGCTCGATCTCCTTATCGACAGTCACCCACTGCTTGTCGCGTGTAACGCCGGGGCGATCCTCGACCTTTGCCTTGCTCTGTCCCGCCATGCGGTTTATGAACGATGATTTCCCGACATTGGGTATCCCCACGACCATGAGCCTGAGCGCTTTTCCGCCAACGCCCTTGGCCTTGCGCTTTGCG
>JAILFE010000148.1 GCA_024697725.1 Oscillospiraceae bacterium | reverse complement strand
GACGGAAGGACACTTCTTATCGAAGTCAATGACGGCTATGCGCTCGGGTGCTACGGCTTGTTTTACATAGACTACGCCAAGCTCCTGTCGGCACGTTGGGCGGAACTGACCGGAACAGAGGATGAATGTGCTTTTGATATTTTGTGATCGCTGAAAGCAGATATAGTTGAAAGAAGGAACGTAAAATGATAAGATTACAGACCGTTCAGGAAAATAATAAAAACCTTCTCTGGAACATCAATCAGAAGTATTTATATGAGATGACAAATTATTATGATGATCCAATGGACGAGAACGGGAATTTTCATTACGGACATTTCGATGAATATTTCTCGGATCCGAAAAGGACAGCATATTTTATATATAATGATGACACCCTGATCGGGTTTGCCATGCTGTGTCCGTATTCAAATATTGATCGTGATCCCGATCATACAATGGCGGAATTCACTATATTCCCGACATACCGCAGAAAGCATTTCGCGGCTGAGACTGCCGGAACAATCCTGAAAGATCACCCCGGCAAATGGGAGATCAAGTATAATGAGAAGAAATGTGCCGCAAAAAAGCTCTGGTATGCTGTGACTTCGGAATATGCTCCGGAAAAGGTTCATCTGAATGAAGAAGAGACCGTGCTGGTGTTCGAGGTGCCGGGCTTATAACTGGGTTCAGCATAACGTTTTTAAGGTTTGATGTGTAAGACAGGAATGAGAACGTAATCAATATCAGTAATTTATATAGAAGAAGTAATCATATGATAAAAGTATTTTGTACCAAGAAAATAACCGATCTTCTTCCGGAAAAGCCCAAAAAGTTTGAAGGTGAGACAGATCCTCTGAACAGATGGATGATCAATCTGATCAAAATAGACAGAAAAAATGTTATACTCGGAATATGTACCGAAACAAGATTTGGCTTTCTGCTCTGGAATGTCACAAAGAGACAGTATGCAAAACTTGATGAAGTCATTACAAAAGCTATCCGTGATACTCTTACGAGCTATGGCTTCAAGCCTGAGCTGATAGATAAATATGTTTCTGAAAATGTTGAGCTCTGTACGGGGGCGAGCCGTACAGATGCTGCAAGGATCAGCTCCATCGGAAGAGATTTTCAGAGCGTGCGTATTTTAAGGAAACCGGATAATATGCTGGATATTTCTTTTGTGCGCTCGCTTAACAGGCATCTATATAATTCGGAGAACGGATATGGATATCCAATCGTTTCAATGATAGAAAAATTCAGAGAACAATACGGAGAAGACCCGATAAAACAGCGTGCTTTTGTGCTTGAAACAGAACTTGATCTGGAACGATACGCTGCAAAACGAACTATAATTGTTCCTGCCGGATATACATTCTGCCAGCTTCACAGGATATTGCAGGAAACTATGGATTGGAGCAATGCACATCTCTACGAATTTGAACTTTCAGATGAACTGGTCATAAGTGATGATGAGGATGAATATGATGACAGGGAAATAGCATCGGCAAGTGAGAATCGTCTTGAAGATGTTCTTGATAAAGGTGATGAATTTCTGTATCGGTATGATTTCGGTGATAATTGGGAAGTAACTGTCAGAGTTTCAGATATTATAGATGATCATAATAAACCGTGGGCTTCATTGTCTCTGTGTGAAGGAGCAGCTCCGCCGGAGGACGTTGGAGGAGTGTACGGATATCTTGATTTCCTTGATGCATACAATGATCCCGACAATCCGGAACATGATGACGTGATAGAATGGGTGGGATACAGATGGAAACCTGAACCGAATATCCGCGGAATAGCGAATCGTATAGAGCATATCTGAAACTAAAAGATCTGATAGGATATTATTCACGGACAAACAGAAACAACAGGTTGCATTTACAATAGAAAACGGTCTGCTGTAATGACAGTAATCCGTTGTATTTCAACGAAGCTGACTATATCGTAAACATATTTATTATCCGTATAAATATCCGTTTTTGTGGGCACAAAATCTATGCTGGCTAAAGGTAAGCAGCACAACTTCGGTCAGAACCGATGATAATCTCCCTTTTAGGCACCGGAGAATCTCATTCTGCGAAAAGTCGTTCTCAACGTGAGAATTACCGCTTATTTTGATGCAGTTCTGATGAAATGACTTCATTATCGCTGATTCTGACAGCAGAAATACGCTGATCCTGTAATTATGACAGCATCCTGAAGTCAGCGGGATTTTATCCCGGCAGCGCTGACGTCAGAATGGGTCATTCTGACTGCACATTATACCACAAGATCGGGGAATGACTTCACACAGCAGTCAAAACCCCTGATAAGGCGATTTTCGGAATAATATTCCTGACAGTTTCTATAAAAACTATACCGTGAATAATAAAACTGAAATAAATATAAATGATCCCGGAGTAATTTTTCTCCGGGATCATCTGATCTTATCGCTGTTTTAATTTCAGCTTATTGGTGCTGCCGTCGCCTGCGATCTTTTCTATGATTTTTCTTTCAAGCATATCTTCAACAGTTTTTGTCAGTTTTCTGGTTATGCCCTGATAGTTCATAGCCTTTGCAAGTTCTGTCAGTGTGAGCGGAGCATTTTTAAGTGCGTCGGTTATCCTCTTTTCGTAGGCGGCTTTTTTATCGGTCCTTTCGCTTTTATCAAGAAAATAACTGTGTACAGGTATCGTTACAGAGAGATAAGTTCTGTTATCGTCCATATCGAAAGTCAGCAGGTCGGAACCGTTCTCACGGAGGGCTTTTATAGCATTCGGGAAACCTGTGTTCCTGCCCTCTATAAGATGCAGTTCTTTGAGAAAATCTCCTATCCTGCGGTTCCGGTATATCCTCGCACGTATAGAGTAGTTCGCAATACTCTCATCGGATATGCTCCTGTCGAATCCGGGGAAGCTGGTTATCTCGATATTTTCGGGAGTTATCCTTACAGTTATCGGCTCGTTGATATGATATGAACGGTGATATACCGCGTTCGACAATATTTCTTCGATCGCCGCGAACGGGTAGTTGCATACTCTGGCAGCCTCCGCCTTGTTCTTTTCCTTTATCGTGACCTCTTTTATTGTATAGTTCCTGATATATGCGAGCGCATCGCGAAGCTGTCTCTGTATCGGTCCCGTGAATACTTTTTCGGTCATGTTTGTGCCGGTCGGATCGGGTATGTCAACAACTTCTATCCTCGCATATCTGAAATACTTTTCCGGCTGCTCGGAAAACATCAGTATACCAACATTCAGCGGTTTAAGTCTTTCCGGAGGCCCCGAAACTAGCTGCAGATCCTTCGCAAGATCAGGCGCATCCATTTTCAGAGAACAATCGTACAGCGAACTCCCTATCTCTTTCAGATGACTGCGCATAAGTCCGATGTCGAGATCATCGATCTCTGCTGCAAGGTTCGGACGGTCATCGAATGGGATATCCGTCGAGATATAGAACAGTTCTTTTTCTTCTTCGGGAGAAGCAATGATGGTGCTGCTGAACTTGCGGATATAGTAATACTTTGCCGACTTCGGCGAGTCCTTCCCGAAAACATCTTTGGAAGCCTTATAGGGTCGTCCGTAGCCTCCGGATACCCATATCACTATAACATATACATCATGAAACAGCACCGGTTCAACAATGGGGTTATACAATGGCTCGATGCAGTGACAATAACCCACAAGATCTTTCAGGATATTATCTATACGGCTATGCTCAATGCCCTTCACCGGGAATACAGGCGAGCCGTCTTTTTCTTCCACGCCGATGATAATGTAACCTCCGCCGAGGTTGTCGATATCATTTGCAAAAGCACATATCGAGTGTATTATCGCATTGGGATTGTAATCGCTTTTGAACTCTATCCTTGTGGACTCTACCACCCGCCTGTTTATCAGGTCTTCGATGTTAACCGGAATTGCCATGACTATCACCTCGATATAATTATATATCAGAAGATCGGATTTGTCAAGCGGTTTGACATAATTTAATCGAGTAACTCGACAAAATCGGGGCGGTTTCATCAGATACCGACCGTCCGGAAAACATAATGACCGATCATGACATAAAATCGACCATGTATGCAAAAGTTGTTGAATAACAGATCACGCTGTGATAAAGTATCCAATGTGTGAAGTTCAGATATAAAACAGAACCGTAGTTGCATCACCGAGAAACAGGAAAGCGCCATTTCCCAATGGGGAACGCCGGCATATACTTCATACCCGTGCCGAGCTTTGCATATCGGAAAGAATGGTCACTCAGATTATATATCTTCGGCTTTTCGTCTTCAGGCAGGCTCTGAACATATCGTAAAAATAATAAAGATATCCCGCACTGTAAACAAAAGTGCGGGATATCTTTATTCGTTATCAGTCTGCGAGGCTGCTGAGGTTATTTCGGATTGTTCAACTTCGATCTGCCTGAGTTTTTCCTTTGCCTCTTTGATCTGAGCTTCGATTTTCTTTTTTTCTCTGTTCTGTTTTATACTATCTGCCAGCCCGACTGCTGTACCTGCAAGAACTGCCGCACCTGCGATGCCTCCGGTGATAACGGCAGCGGTCATATCTTTGCTCTGATCGTCCGTTTCACTGCTAAACTGAGCGGATGCTGTTTCAGCAGCTGCACCGGAATAAATATCCTTCGGGAAAGCAGTTGAAGCATCGGAAGAAAGCGGGACAGCTCCCGCCGGTTCCTGATATGCGGAAGATGCGGTAAGCGTTTCTGCCGGATCCACAGTCATGGAAGATGCAGAGAGCGAACCGGGAGTATCCTGGGAGGGAACAGATACCGCAGTATCACTTGCGTGATCGTTGTACACATAGTTGTTCTCGACATGATTATCGATATATTTTTCGATGATCGTGTTGCCGCCGGTATTTCCCTGTGCCGGCTGTGAACTGCCGGACGTATAGACAAGCGGCTGCTCTGCGGGAGCCGTACTGTATGCTGCTGCGCCAGCAGCTGCCATACCTGCGGCAGCGGATACATGGACGGGATTTCCGTAGAAATCCGTCTTGTGCGCCTTGAATCCCGATACGACCCTGACTCCCTGCGACTGCGCATTTCCATAGCTTTCGGAAGCGGATCCCAAAGCATCAGACAATGCTTCAAGAGCACGCGCTCTTTTGTCCAGGAGCTCAGACAGCTTTGAAAGAGAGCGTTTTGCTTCATCGAACATACGGTCATTCCCTATAGACCGCTGTGCGTTGTTTAAAGTCTCTATAACGTCTCTTGTATTTTTTGCGGCGCTGCTGAATACAGTTTTTTCGGAAGCGAGTGCCTTGACCGATATTTTTACAGTCGCCATAGGCTCCTCCCGTTATTTGAGCTGGATCTTCAGCTTATTTGCGCTGTCGGTCACTTTTTTCTCATTGCTGTCGTAAACATCGGCGCTCTGGGAAAGAGTTACCGAATAATCATTGACTACCTTCAGAACTTCCTCGCACTTTGCGATTATCGAATCGAATCTGGTATAGAACTCTGTTGCTCCCTGACCCGACCATGTTGATCTGAGATTCTTCACAGCGGTCTTGCTCTGCGAAAGGTAATTGTACATTTTCTGATAGCTGTTCTTTATCTCGTTGGAATAATTTTTCAGCTGTTGGGTATCGACCTTTATCTGTTCAGATGCCATGATATTTCCTCCTTAACCCTTTGCGAGATTCTTGCCGATGACCTGCAACGCCTGATCGTCAGCCTGCATATATTTTGTTGAAAAATCGTTCAGTGCGGTACCCATCTGCTGCATTATCACTGCAAGCTCATTGAGGTTGGCCTTGTCGGAATTGTAGATCTTGACATATGTTGCACCTGCGTCACTGTTCCATGCAGAGGATACCCTCTGGATATTCTCGTCGAGCTTTTTCATCTCCGCGTTCATCTTTGACGCAAGATCCGTGAGTTCCGAACCGGCTTTTTTGAGTTTTGCCGCATCGACCTGCTGTTTTGCCATAACTTTGACCTCCTGTTATAATAATTTTGTTTTTATCTGCTGATCCGCATTTTCAATTGAAATGCACGCATCATTCAGAAATCCTGCTATCTCGCCGATATCCTCCGCATTTGACTGCAAAAGCGATATCAGCTCGTTCATATATCCTGAAAATGCACGGGCGGAATCTCCCGTCCATTCCGATGCCAGCCGTTCATTGACCTCGGTGAGCGGTCTGACCGTTCCTTTGATGAGCTGAGCGGAAGCTTCCTTCAGCAGAGCGGACTGTTTTTTGACCTCAGCCGTATTGATATCTATCTTTGCCATCAGCGCAGCCCTCCGAATTTCAGTTTGCCTGCGGAACTGCTCGTATTTTTCTCTGTATTGTCATATATACCCGCGATCTCCTTCAGAACAGTCTCGTAATGAGAGAGCATATTCAGGATATCGGAAGAACTTTTTCTGAGCTGTCCCGCGACTGCGCCTATCTCATCGGCTGCGCTCCCGGCGTTTGTCTCGAGCATTTTCCGGAAGACTGCATTTACGGAATCAACGCTCGCGCCGATATTTTTCCTTATCCCGCTGATGTCGGAAGCGGCGGAAACGAGAAGCGCCGTATCGACCTTATTTATTTCTCCTGCCATTTCCCCGCCTCCTTATCCGCAGGCTTTTCTTGCCTTTTCGATATTTGCGGTGATCTCCTCTTCGGTCCTGCGGTAATTATCCGCGATAGTCCTGAGTCCTGCTGAGACCTCGCTGTATTGCTCCGTCATTTCGGTGAGCGCTTTCATATCGTTATTGAAGCTCGTGAAAAACTTGTTTTTCACATCACTGCTCCATGATGTGTTCAGCCCCTCGATAACGGAACGGAATCTGTTTATATTGTTTCTGATCTCATTTACCGAGCTGTCTACCTTGTCTGCGGCGCTTTCAAGAGCCTCGGGATCTGCCGAGATCTTTGAGTTATCCATAAAATCACCTCTAAACGATCACAAGACGGCTTCCGTTGCGGATACCTGCGGTGTGAAAGCTCTCGCCGTCCTCGATAAGTCCTTCAAGCTCTACCGAGCAGACCGCGATATCCTTTGTACCGTTGAATACATCGTAGCCTTCCGATTCGGTTATCGCAGACATTATCTGCTTTTTGGCAATGCCGATCTTCATTCTGTCATCGACCTGAAATTCATAGGTCTTTGCATTGCCCGGTATGTTGACTTCAATGCTTATCTTGCTCATTGGCAGTCTCCTTTACTAACGGGGTCATTATCTCAGCCGTCTTTCCGTTTATCAGCGTGAGAGCCGAACCTGCGGGAGTTTTTCTGTCGCGCTCGTTGACAGGGATATCGAGATCGAAGATCCCCTGTTCGCTCACCTCTCCGCCGAGGTGCAGTCCCTTTTTCATTTCACACGCCATGCGGAAAGCCTTGTACTGATAACATTCATTGTATTCACGAGGAGAAACGCCCATAATGAAATGCAGCTTGTGCTCTGCGCCCTTGTCAAATACTATTTCAAGGAATTCGCTCATGTCGTTTTGGGTATCGTAAACGGCTTCCATGAATTCCGGAGCGCTGTTTATTATCAGGACTATCCTGTCATATCCGGAAAGTGCGTTTTTAACAGAGCGGTTCTCCTGTCTTGCGTTATAGACAAGATCATTTCTTTCGGTAAGCTCGGGAACAAGTACTTTTTCCATAAAGCCGTAAAGCCCCGCTGCGTCGGTGAAATAGCCGTCTGTCCCGCATTTTTCCGCAAATCCCTGCAATTCTTTCAGAACGCTGTCAAAGATATATACCCTTGCCCCTTTTTTCTTCATCTGCAAAGCGGCAAATCTCAGGAAATTGGTCTTTCCGCTCTTTGCGCCGCCGCTGACGATATAGCATAGTATCCTGTCCGCATCGGCAGCAAGGATATTTCCGTTTGCACAGTTCCTGCCGAGAGTTATCGCATCGGCGTCATCGCTGCTGTTCAGAAGTTCATCAGCGGAAACGGGCTCATACTTGTTGGTGATCCTTTTTGCCGTGCTGTTCATGTTCCGGAATTTCTCCGCGATGAGATTTCTGACGGTGAGCATAATGCTGCCGCCCTTGCTCCTGACGGGCAGTGCGGTCTGGAATTCAAGAGGTATGCCCTCTTTGATAAGTCCTCTGCCGCTGACTCTGTCGTCGGGGAGTATCTCGGTTCTCATGCCTATAACGCTGTCATATTCAAATCTGTCGGGGAGCTGCATACCTATGCCCTTTGCAAAGCCCTGACGAACCCTGCCGCGCATATCTGAGGTGTTGTTGCAGCTTACTGTCATATATATGCCGTATCCGGCAGCCTCTCGCGAAAGCTGTATGAGAAGATCCTCATATTCCTCGCAGCTTTCCATAAACGAGGCATAATTGTCTATTACAAGAAGTATCATCGGAAGGTCGTCTTCCGAAGAGATATAGTCACGGTAAGAACCGATGCTTTTCTGAGAAAGCACGGTCTTTCTTCTTTCAAGCTCGCTGCGGATAAAATCCATCATGGATGATATCTTGTCGTCCTCGCCCTCAAGGCAGACCGCGCCTGTGTGGGGAAGTCCCGAAAACGCAGACATGGTACGCCCCGAAAAATCAGCTATGTAGAAATTCACCTGTTTCGGGGAATACAGCTGTGCAGCGCTGAAGATTATCGTCTGGAGGAGCGTCGTCTTGCCCGCGCCCGAGCCTCCGCATATGAGCAGATGTCCGTCGCGGATGAAATCGAGCATCACGGTGAACTGACGCTGATTTTCGGGATCGTCCGCAAGACCTATCGGCACGGCAAAATGTTTTCTGTCGATGTCCGCTGAATCAAGATCATCAAGATAGACGGTATCCGGGAGAGGCGGCAGCCATATCTGCCTCAGCGGTGCTATATCCTGTTTTCTTGCAAGTTCTCCGGTGTATTTTACGATAGCGTCGAGCTGTGTCACTTTATTGAGATCATCTTCCGAGCGCTTTTTCTTCTTGCCGGTCTTTTCGGGCTTTCCGGTGATGCCTATCATTCTTACGAAGCCCTTGCTGCCGTCGTCGAACGGAACATCAGGTTCATATTGTGCTCCTGACCAGCCGGACTGGAATTCCTCGAATATCTCATCATTTCCGACCTGCATGAAGCCGCGTCCCGTTCCTGTGATGAATGCCGCATCCGGCCGTTTGAGCATTTCGTTTGAATCCTGCTTGTCGGCGACACGAAGACATATCCTGAAACGTGTATTGCTCCATATCTCGTCATCGACAACGCCGCCGGGTTTCTGTGTCGCAAGGATAAGGTTCACACCGAGCGAGCGTCCCACGCGGGCAGCTGATACGAGCGCCCGTACAAATTCGGGCTGTTCCTTTTTCAGCTCCGCAAATTCATCTGCGATTATTATGAGATGAGGCATGGGTTCATCGGCGTCGCCGCTGCGGTAAAGCTCGATATACTGATCGATATGCTTCACCTTGTACTCGTTGAAAACGCGCTGCCTGCGGCGTATCTCGGCATTTATGGACAGCAGTGCGCGTGTCGTGCCGTTTCCTCCGAGATTGGTTATCATCCCGACGAGGTGGGGGAGACCATCAAAGCTCTGAGCCATTCCGCCGCCCTTATAGTCTATGAGGATGAATGCGACCTCATGCGGGTGGTAATTCACAGCCATGCTGAGTATATAGCTCTGGAGAGTTTCGGATTTTCCCGAACCTGTAGTTCCCGCAACAAGACCGTGCGGTCCGTGGTATTTTTCGTGTATGTCGAGATAAACGGGCTTTCCGCCGGACTTCTGACCTATCATAGCCTTCATGGTATCGTAGGTGCGGTTCTCGAGCCATTTGTGATATATATCGAGATCTTCCGCACTCGATACCCTGTACATATCTAGGAATGTCAGCATATCGGGTATCTCGGAATTTCCCGAGGTATCCCTGAGTTCAAAATTGGCGAGCTCTCTTGTGAACCTGTCCATTTCGGGGAGAGATACCGTATCGAGCACAAGACCTGTGCTGTCTGCCCTCTGTGTGGAAATGGTGTATGCCGAGCATATGTCCGTATCGTTTCTGATGATCGTATCGCATTTTGCGGGCAGCCTGCCGGGAGAACTTGCACAGAATACGACGGTGATACCAGCTTCCGGAGGTGGATCGAGAAGATATTTCGATACAGGCTCTCCTGCTATCACAGAAATATCCGTAACGAATATCACATAATGCGGGAGCATCTTTTCCGAAGATGCTTTTTTGCCGCCCGTTTCCATGCGCTCTCTTATAACATCGGAAAGGAAATACATCACATCTCCGAGAGAACGGCTGTCATATGCCACCATACGGACTTTTCCGTCGGGTGACCATGTGTGAGGCAGCCACCGCGTGAAATTCAGCTCGTCATATTCCCTTGCCTTGAATGCAAAGCACATACGCACCTCGGTGTACGGGAAATTTGCCGACAGATTCAGCGTGAGCAGTCTCAGAAGAGCATATCTTTTTCCGCTTTCTTCACTGACTATGCCCACTATCCTGTTATCGTAAAGCGAGAGCGAGACAGGTGCCTTTGACAAGGTGCGGTAGTTCTTCCTGACGGTATCGCCGAGATCGTTCAGAGGATCGTATTCCTGAGTCATATCCTCTTCGGGAGCGGCTACCTTGCCGGGCGACATTATCTCGCCCAGACCGAGCCTTACGGAGAGAAAATCCCTGTGACTGCTGCTTTTTTCCCAGAGACGGTTCGTATTCTTTACAAAGTCTAGCATCTCATCTGCCGGCGGATACTGTTCCGAAAGGACGCTCCTGTTATATTCAGCCTGTTCCCTGAGCTTTGCCTCTATCCTTGCGATATACTCCATATAGGTCTTTTTTCTGTTAAGCTCGCTGTTCAGGGCTTCTTTCTTGTTGTAGTTAGAGCTTGCGACAGCCCATACCGCAGCCATTACTGCGGCTCCGCCCGACATCACAAGGCTCGGAACACCGAAGCCGCCGTCATTGCTCAGCATAGCCGCGAGAGCTATCGGTATCACCATCGTGAAGGAGGGACCTACCGTAAATATGAGCGGCTGAGGATCATGCGTCTGCTTTGGTCTGCAGCGCTCTATCGTCGTCACTGATGTATCCAGCTCGCGCAGATGTCTTGGAGTGCGGAGAAAATAAGCCTTTTCGTACTCCTCCTCCTCGCTCTCGTTGGTCATCTCAGGTATCATGACCGGATCGAGAGGCTTTACCCTGACCGCTCTGTCCGGGTGATTGACCGCCATCAGCGAACCGAGATACACTATCTTCAGACCGACTATATATATTACATCACCGTATTTTACCGGAGTTTTTCTGCTTATTAGCCTGCCGTTCAGAAAAGTTCCGTTTATGCTGTCGTTATCGCGGATAAATGCGCTGCCGTCCTCGAATGTCATCTCCGCATGAGCTTCGGATACGAATTTGTTGGAGTAGCAGATGTCGGCGTCCGTACCGCTGCCTATCGTAAGGGAGGATATCTTGTCATGCCTTATGATATACTTTGTAAAGCCGATGCTTTCCTTGTCGGCTTCGTCGATCTTTACAGAGAACCACGCATCATACTTCCTGACAGTACCCTCAAGGACAAGTCCTTTTTTCAGAACGGCGTGATCTGTGCTTTCGCCGTTTTTAAGGAGCTCATATTTCTTGTCGGCATAAAGTGTCCACTCGCCGTTCCATACCTCGATATTGAACACGGTCTCGTCGTCGAGCCCCGATATGTACGGGCTTACCGAAACAGGGAACTTCCTGTTATCGACCGCCGGAAAATAATGCTCGGAAAATCCGTTCTCGAAAAAAACGGTCATAAGTAAAGACATAGCTTTATCCTTTCATGTCATAAAGTTACCGGTCCTGTGAGGAACTGCATATGCTGTCCGGACATATTCACAGAAAAACCGTCACTGTATAAAATTATATCCGATAAGCTGCGGAAAAACAATGTCCATAAGGGACACATTTATAGTCAGCGACATCGGAAATTGCACATTCAGTCAGGCAAAGCTTTGCATATATGAGCTTTGTGCAGACTTGATGCAGTAATTTCAATGTCGTTTACTATATTTCATGCGCTTGCGTTATCGGCTCAGCCGACTCCGAATGATATAGAGTTGTGTATCAGATTATAAAAATACAGAATATCGTCGTCCGTGATAAAATCTCCATAATCGTTGCCGCTGATGGAAAAGTTGAATAACACTGCACTGCTGTCTGAACAGCCGCATATCATCAGGCTGTAATAATCGTCAGTGTTGATCACGATATATGCGGTCTCGCTGTCATACCATATCAGTGAGTTGTCAGACGGGGGTATATCTAAAAGCTCCTCGCTGATGGCATTTAAGACCTCCTTGATCGTTTCGCCCTTTTCCGAACTGTCGGGGTCTTCAAAGCAGTCCGGGACCACATCGATAAAGCAGTACGATGTTACTCCTGAAGGATCGATATAAGCGAAAGAATTATCGCCTTCATACTCAAAGAAAGTGGGGAAATCATATATGAAATCACCGTCTTCGCTCTGATTTGTGTTCCATTCGCACGAATTCAGCATCTGCATGAAAGTGCTCTCGGAATATTCCTGATATTCTTCGTAATCACCGTAATCATCATAACTGCTGTAATCACCGGTATCGGAGGCGTAGAGCTCATCTGTCAGACCGTCATATTCGCATATGAAGCCGTCATGATCGTCGAGCGTATTGTAATTCCCGACATCGTTCCAGCACATATCCTGGTTCTTGCTGAACTGACAGCACCATTCTTCGCCGTCGTAATCGTTGGGTTCGCCAGGAGCCCAGTTTTCGTAATCGAACGGTTCATTCGTCACCCAGCGCCATACACCGCAGTCGGAATATGCACCTATCCACGCATTTGTGCCGCCGGAGAGCTGTTCCAGAAATGCCTCCTCTTCATAAGAGCTGACCGTAGCGAGATGCCCGCCCATATTATAGCAGCGTTCCCTTGCGTCGGTCCACGAGATATCTTCACTGATAAACTCATAGCTGTGGCCGTTGAAGGTGTTCCCGTCATAGCTGAGAGCGCTC
>JAILFE010000120.1 GCA_024697725.1 Oscillospiraceae bacterium | reverse complement strand
CCGTAGTGACCTATCTTCCTGTCATGAAGCTGCGGCACGGGCGAAGGATTGCCCGTTATCTCCGATGTGATTATCTCGGTCGCAATCTTCACCATATTGATATCGCATACCTTCGATACCAGCGGTACAGTCCTCGATGCGCGCGGATTTGCCTCCAGCACATACACGGTGCCGTCCTCTATGGCGTACTGCATATTCATGAGTCCCTTGACATTCATCTCGACAGCTATCTTGCGGGTATATTCCTTGATAGTCGCAACGTTCTCGGGAGACAAATTCTTTGAAGGGAGTATGCACGCGGAATCGCCCGAATGCACGCCCGCAAGCTCGATATGCTCCATAACGCACGGCACGAAGCAGTTAGTTCCGTCGGAGATAGCATCCGCCTCGCACTCTGTCGCATGATGCAGGAAGCGGTCAATGAGTATCGGTCTGTCGGGTGTGACGCCTACAGCCGCCGCCATATATACCTTCATCATCTCGTCGTCATGCACGACCTCCATGCCTCTGCCGCCGAGCACATACGAAGGTCTTACCATAACGGGATAGCCGATGCGGTTCGCTATTTCGAGCGCCTCATCCACATTGACAGCCATACCCGATTCGGGCATAGGTATACCGAGCTTTTCCATCATTGCGCGGAAATGGTCTCTGTCCTCGGCAAGGTCGATAGTCTCGGGAGTAGTACCGAGTATATTCACGCCGTATTTTTTCAGATCGTTTGCAAGATTGAGCGGTGTCTGTCCGCCGAACTGCGCGATAACGCCGACCGGCTTTTCCTTGTCGTGGATGCTGAGCACGTCTTCGAGCGTCAGAGGCTCGAAATAGAGCTTGTCGGATGTATCGTAGTCGGTCGATACCGTTTCGGGGTTGCAGTTGACGATTATCGACTCAAAGCCGAGCTTTTTGAGCGCCAGCGCCGCGTGTACGCAGCAGTAGTCGAATTCTATGCCCTGACCTATCCTGTTGGGGCCGCCGCCGAGTATCATTATCTTGGGCTTGTCGGTATTCACGGGGCTCTTGTCCTCGTCAAGATGATAGGTGGAATAGTAGTATGCCGCATTTTCGGTGCCGCTTACATGAACGCCCTCCCATGCTTCCTTTATGCCGAAGCCGATGCGTGCGTTCCTGACCTGCTCCTCCGTGACATCGAGCAGTTCCGAAAGATATCTGTCGCTGAAGCCGTCGCGCTTTGCCTGCTTCAGGACATCCTTTCCGGGTACGCTGCCCTTGTATCCGAGCAGTGCGTTCTCCTCGTCAACGAGCTCCTTCATCTGCTCGATGAACCAGTGCTTTATCTTTGTGAGCTCGTAGAGCTCCTCTATCGTCGCGCCCTTTCTGAGCGCCTCGTACATGATGAACTGTCTCTCGCTCGAAGGGTATCTGAGCTTTGACAGAAGTTCTTCCTTTGTGAGGCTGTTGAAATCTGCGGCAAAGCCGAGGCCGTATCTTCCTCTTTCAAGGCTCCTGATCGCCTTCTGGAACGCCTCCTTGTAGGTCTTGCCTATGCTCATGACCTCGCCGACAGCGCGCATCTGCGTGCCGAGCTTGTCCTCTGCGCCCTTGAACTTCTCGAACGCCCACCTTGCGAACTTGATAACGACATAATCGCCGTCGGGAACGTATTTATCGAGCGAGCCGTACTTTCCGCAGGGTATCTCACTGAGTGTGAGCCCGCACGCGAGCATCGCCGAAACGAGAGCTATCGGGAAGCCCGTCGCCTTGGATGCGAGCGCGGAAGAACGCGATGTTCTCGGATTTATCTCGATAACTACTATCTTCCCGGTCTCGGGGTCTCTTGCGAACTGGCAGTTGCAGCCGCCGATAACGCCGATCTTCTCGATTATCTTATATGACATATCCTGTAACTGCTGCTGAACATCCTCGGGGATAGTCAGCATCGGCGCGGAGCAGAACGAATCGCCCGTATGTACGCCGACAGGGTCGATATTTTCGATAAAGCATACCGTTATCTTGTTGTTGTCGGCATCTCTCACGACTTCGAGCTCGAGCTCCTCCCAGCCGTATATGCACTGCTCGACGAGTACCTGTCCCACAAGGCTCGCCTGAAGTCCTCTTGCGCATACGACCTTGAGCTCATCGACATTGTATACCATTCCGCCGCCTGCGCCGCCCATAGTATACGCAGGGCGCAGAACAACGGGATATTTCAGCTTTTCGGCTATCTTCACAGCCTCGTCCACGGAATATGCGACCTGACTTTCCGGCATCGCGATACCGAGCTCGGTCATGGTATTCTTGAATTCGATCCTGTCCTCGCCGCGTTCTATCGCATCGACCTGCACGCCGATTACCTGCACGCCGTACTTTTTCAGCACACCCGCGCTGTCAAGCTCGGAGCAGAGATTGAGCCCCGACTGACCGCCGAGATTGGGAAGGAGCGCATCGGGACGTTCCTTTTCGATGATCTGAGTAAGTCTGTCGAGATTCAGCGGCTCGATATAGGTTATATCCGCCACATCGGGGTCGGTCATGATCGTTGCAGGGTTAGAATTGACGAGCACTATCTCATACCCGAGCTTTCTGAGAGCCTTGCACGCCTGTGTCCCGGAATAATCGAATTCACACGCCTGTCCTATGATTATGGGACCGGAACCGATTATCAGTATCTTGTTGATATCCTGTTTCTTAGGCATAAAATATCTCCATTCCCGCATTCAGTGCGAAAAATTTGATGCACACCGTCCGTATCGGAGCGGTACTGCACAGCATTCTAAATCATTATACCATTATCGGACACGGATTTCAAGTGTTTTACAAAATAATTACAAAAAAATTTTCTGTCTGCTCATACCGTACATTTCCGGGTCTTATGTCATACATGAAAAAGCCCGTCAGATCTGACAGGCTCAGTCATTATCCGTATTAGAACGCGGAAAGCTGTATACTCTCACCTCATAGGGACGGAAAAGCATATCATCCCTGCTGTCTGCGGCATAATTGCAGAGCAGGAGCCTGCGCGGTCTGTCCGCGTATTTCTTCGGCAGTGTGACCTGTGTGAACCTTTTCGAGAACGAGCATATCACAAGTCTCTGCATACCCTTGTATACGCGCTCGTACATAAATATCTCCCGTGAGCGCGGGAAAAATTCCCTGTAGCTGCCGTAGGTCAGCACCTTGCTGTGCTTTTTGAGCGCTATGCAGCGGCGGTAGAAATTTAGTATGCTGTCCGGGTCGTCCTCCTGCGCCGCGACATTCACGGTCTTGTAGTTCGGATTGACACAGAACCACGGGCGCACCGCGGAAAATCCCGCATATCTCTCACCGCTCCACTGCATGGGGGTGCGTGCTGAATCCCTGCTCGAAAGATGTATCCTGTGCATACGCTTTTCAAGGGTATCTCTGATATGGTACTTGTGGAAATTCGTCTTGCTGGAGATATCCTTGTAATCATTGATATCGCGCAGACGGATGTTCGTCATCCCTATCTCCTGACCCTGATATATGAACGGCGTCCCCTGCTGGAAGATATACGCCGCAGCGAGCATTTTCCCGCTCTCATTGCGGAATCTCTCACTGCCGTATCTGCTTATGACTCTCGGGTGGTCGTGATTTTCGAGATAGAGAGCGTTCCACGCCTTCCCGCCGAGCCCGTACTGCCATTTCGAGAACGCGCGTTTCAGCTTGCGCAGGCTGAACGGGCGGTGGATATATTCGGTATATATGCAGTCCGCCATCATATGATCGAACGAGAACATCATATCGAGGGTTTTGTTTTTCCCGCTGAGATAAGTCAGCGCGTTTTTCAGAGTGGTCATGGGACCCTCGCCGATCTGTATGCAGTCGTATTCCTCGCAGACTTTTCTGAATTCCGAGAGATATTCGTGGATATGCGGTCCGTCCTTGTAGGCGAACATCCCGTTCACGGCGGGAACAAACGGCAGCCCGTCTGGGAGGTCTTCCCTTTTGGATATGAAATTTATCACATCCTCCCTGAAACCGTCAACTCCCATATCCAGCCAGAAGCGCATTATCTTCTTTACTTCGCTGCGCACCTCGGGATTGTCCATATTCAGGTCGGGCTGCTTCTCGGAGAAGATATGCAGATAATACTGTCCGCGTCCGGGGTCGTATTTCCACGCCTTGCCCTCGAAGAGCGAATCCCAGTTGTTGGGCTCATCGCGCCATATGTAATAGTCGCTGTAGGGATTATCCCTGCTTTTGCGGCTCTCGGTGAACCACGGGTGCTCGTCCGAGGTGTGGTTGACCACCAGATCCATTATCACCTTCATACCGAGCTCGTGGGCGCGGTCAAGAACCATTTTCATATCCCGGAGCGTCCCGAAATCGGGATGTATCGCGGTATAATCGGATATATCATAGCCGTAATCGGCATTGGGCGAAGGGTATACCGGACACAGCCATATCGCATCGATACCGAGCGAACGTATATATCCGAGCTTTTCGTATACGCCTTTCAGATCGCCGACGCCGTCTCCGTCGCCGTCAAAGAAGCTGCGCACCCATATCTGATAGAAGAACATCCTTCTGTAGCTGCGGCGTATACTGTCGTATCCGTTGTTTTCGTTATTGTCATTTAACGGTGCTGTCATTTCGGAATAGCCTCCATATGAAATAATTATGATACAGACATCAGCCGTATAAGTGCCGGCATCAGCATCAGCTGCACGATGAATACCACCACGAGCAGTATTATGAATATCCTTTTCAGGATATCGCTTTTCTGCTCACCGTTATGTGAGCGCGGTCTTGAAAGGGCGCTGCCGCCGCATTTCGGTATCTTTATCTTCATCAGCCCGAACCTGCGGTAAGGCACGCAGTAGCTGCCGTAACCGAAGCTTTCCGAGATATAGGTCGCCACCTCGGGTACGAGCGGTTCCTTCGAGAGCAGCCTTGCCGCCTTCATGCGGAACCTGTCGTCGCCGTTGATCGCCGAAAATTCGCGCGAGGAAAGAGCCCTGTGCCAGCAGTTGATATCATTGCGCATACTGCTCACGTTCAGCAGTCCCCTGATCCTTCCTGTCATTGTCTCGACCGCGCTCTCGTAGGTGTGGCCGCTCTCCTTGAGAACGATATACGGCGACGCATCGTAATACTCTGCGAGTGCCTTCTGCGCGGCGACCTTTGCAAGCTCTGTCTTGACCTTTGTCTCGTCTATCATCACGACGATATTGTTATACCCCGAATATTCCTTTTTCAGCTCGGAATAGGGCTGTATGCGTTTTATAGAAACTATGCCGTTCTTCCTCATGGCATACATACAAGCGCCCTTGTACGCATCGCACAGGAGCTTGTATTTTTCGGGGGATTCCTCCGGGTCTATCCCGGAGGCGAGCCGTTCGTAGGCTGCCTTTATCTTTTCAAGGTCGTCTGTCGGTTCGATACCGAGTATCTTCCACATATCATCACCCGGAACACGGTCATAGAGCGCGGCTGTCCCACGGACACGCCGTCTCTGCGGCTGCTTATGTGATAATTATATCATCTGTCCGCCGCGATGTCAATAGCGTGAGACCGGGGCAGATGCATAGATTCAAGTATACTTTATATAAATAAGAAAATGCCGCCATGCAAAAAACACGGCAGCATTAATTTTTATGTGATAATGTAACAAACGCGGGATAACAGAAAAGCTGCTATCCACCGACAACGCGGGATGTCGGCGGAGGCTCTCCGCCCGGCGGGGGCTCCCCGCTCCCCGCCTTATTTCATAAAACAGGCATATACTCTTCCGAGGGCGGTGTATTCCTCATCGGTCATTTTACCGATGCTTTCGTTGTGTCTGCGGAACACCTCGGAAAGATAGAGCAGAACGTCGCTCTGTTCAGGGGTCAGCTTGAAGGTGGTGATAGCGTCGTGCGGCTCAAAGCCCGCAAGGTAATCCATAGATACATTGAATATCCGCGAAAGCTCTCTCATCGTCTCGAAGGGCGGGGTCTGGAGATTGCTCTCGTAGCGGCTGATTATGCCCTTGTCGCGGTTTATCTTCTCGCCGAGCTGTTTCTGGGAAAGTCCCGCTTTCAGGCGCAGTTCCTTCAGTATCATCCCGAGATCGTAGGCTTCATGCATAATTTTCATCACCTTGCACAAAAATTCAGAGTTATATTTTATTAGATTATATCTGAAAAATGTTGCAAAATTTATAACCTTATGATATAATATATGCAATATCAATAACATTTATAATGTTTTGATGAAAATAACACAACCAAATTTACATTACAGATTCAGGAGGAAAACGGAATGAAATACACATATAATAAGGATATAAAATTCGGAGAAAGAATGTGGTGGACGGTTTCTATCAAAAGTGTAGCTTATGTTATTTTAATACTGGGAATCATTGGCTCAGTTATCGGTGCTTTCAAATATTATAATGATTTCAGGTATGCTGAACCCATAACAGCCGTTTTGATCGCTGTCGCAGGAATCGGTGGTACATTCCTCAGTGTCGGCGGTATTATGATGATATGTGAAATATCCGAAAATATTTATGAGATCAATCTCGTGTCGCAGGAAACAATGAACAAATTGCCTTCTTCAAGCGAAAAATAGAATTAGCAGAACAAAAATCAGTAAACAATGATCGTTTTGGGAGGTAAAACAGTATGAAAGACCCTAAAAAAAGAGCGGTCATATTAGCAGTATTAGGAATTATTGTTGTCCTGATCGCTTTTATCTCCGTCAATTCTCTGACAGGTGATGATAAATTAGCCTGCGATCTGATAGTTGCAACTGCTCCGGACAAATTCGGCTCATCTTCGGAAGTGAAATTAGTAAGCGGCGGATTTTCCGACAACAAGAGTATGTTTTTCTGTGTTCTGGAATATCGCGGTTCAGAAAACAAGTACGTTATACTTAATTCCAATGATGGTTCGCCGAGCATATATGATGCGAATGTCTGGGCAATGGTGGCAGCGGATTATTACGGCTATTCAAAGAATACTATGCTTGCTGTATATGCTGATGAATTCAACTCAAAGGATCTTGATATTATCCGCATAAATCAAGTTCTATCACGGAAACTGAAAAAATAAAGATTTCAATCAAAGGTTTCCCCAAAGCTCAGACTGCGCAGCATATAAGAGATAATCAGTAAACAATAATCGTTTTGGGAGGTAAAACAGTATGATAGACAAAGAAGTATTGCTAAAATGTATCGAACCTAATGTCAAGGCACTTCTGAAAGCACCCGTAAGTGCGGTTTTCTGTTCTCCGAATGAACTTATCATACATACTAACGGAGACGGCAGTTTGAAAGTTGAAGGGTATGTAAGCTCACAGAACAGCTACGGCGCTATGATAAAGAATGATTTTTCATGCACCGCAAGAGAAAGACCGGACGGTGAATATACTATTTCAAACTGTACGGTAGGTGTCAAAACGGGAACTCAGAAGGCTGTATACTTCGTTGTTGCATTTATTGTGCTTTCAATAATCACATGGCTGATAGCGACCTTGGAAACCGATGCTTTGTTCCACCATTACGGGTTAATAGATCAGCTCCTTATAAAGTGATTTCAATATCGTTAAAAAATCCCCGCCGTATCACACAAGATACGGCGGGGATTTTTTTTGCAATAATTCAATGTACCGTGAGCGGTATCGCTTTTACCGGCAGCTTTTCCCGTTGAGCACCGCCCCGGTGAGCGCACCGCTGTCGTCATACACGAGCTTTAACGAGAAAAACGGCTCGTTTTCATAAAGCAGCTTCAGAAATATCCTGTCGCCTTCCCACAGCGAGAGCGACATTATCTCGTCTTTCGGTACCCACCGCAACTCCCCTTCGCTGCATTCGCCGACTTCGCCCGTGAAGCTGTCCGCCGTGAAAAGCATCATATATTCGGTGACATCCTTGTATACAAATGTTATTATCCCGCGGAACGACGGGCTTTCGAGCGTCAGCCCCGTCTCCTCCGCAGCCTCGCGCACCACGCAGTCCTCCGGCGATTCGCCCTGCTCGCAGTGTCCGCCGACACCGAGCCATTTTCCCTCGTTCATATCGTTTTTCTTTTTCGTGCGGTGCAGCATCAGCACCTCGTCCCCGCGCTCGATATAGCAAAGTGTCGTTACCTCGGTCATATATCATTCATCCTCTTCGTAATCATATTCCGCTCTGTTGAGCTGTTCGTTATATACAGCATTAGCCGATTCGTATTCCTTTTTCTCGCGCCACCGGCGGCATTCCTCGATTATGGACAGCATCTCGTCCGCGATGAGCTCGGTCTTTGCGGGTCTTTCATGATAAAGATAGGCTGTCATCCGCTCTATCGCCCTCGGCGAACCGAGATCATGTGCCATTATCCTGCCCAGCTCATCGGGATATCCGAGCGACTCCATTGCCTTCACGAGCCCGTTTTTCGCCGCTGACCATTCTGCTGACGGCATAACGCACACCTCCCTTCTATATAGTATAAGTATATATGTCTGCACTATTATAACACAGCTGTCCACGTTTTTCAATATATCCGGCGCAAACGCGCAGTGAAAGTTTCTGTGCGCCATCTTTCATTTTCTATTGACATATCGGGGGAACTATAGTATAATATGATAGAATACTATCTTTATCTTACAGCCGGTAAACGGGCTGAAAAAGGAAAGGGGCTGCACCGATATGATATGCAGAAACTGCGGCACATATTATGATAACAGTCAGAACCAGTGCCCGAAATG
>JAILFE010000082.1 GCA_024697725.1 Oscillospiraceae bacterium | reverse complement strand
GCTTCATGGACTGGATGAGTGCAGCGACGAGGAAGAATGATCACTACAAAGCAAGTTATCAGTGACGGTAACGTGCTTTTTTATTTAACCTGAACTTTACATACCGATACTGTTCAAGTTTACATTGGTATGATATACTTGATAATTGAGGAGCGTGAAAAAATGATGATATCTACGGACGGCGAGGAACATGAACGTGCGGAGTGCGTTTATATTCAACTGCTTCACGGACTTGACGAGTGCAGCGACGAGGAAGAATAATCACTACAAAGCAAGTTATCAGTGACGGTAACTTGCTTTTTTAATTTAACCTGAACTTTACATACTGATACTGTTCAAGTTTACATTGGTATGATATACTGGATACTTGAGGAGGGTGAAAAAATGCTGAGATATATAGTTGAAGACGAAGAACGCATAAGGGAGCTTGAAAGCTATGCCCTCGAGAAGAATGATTTTGAAGTGATGAGTTTTGAAAATTCAGTGGAGTTCTACAAGGCTCTGGAAAGCAGACTACCCGACCTGATACTGTTGGATATAATGCTTCCCGGTGATGACGGGCTTACGATACTGAAAAATCTTCGTAATAATACAGTATATGAAAATATCTCTGTTATTATTATTTCCGCAAAAGATACCGAACTTGATCGAGTTAAAGGACTTGACCTCGGGGCAGACGATTATATGTGCAAGCCTTTCGGGGTAATGGAAATGGTCAGCCGTGTCAAGGCGAGACTTCGTGGATCATCAAAAAACACAGACGGTCAGATAACATTTGAAAAGCTGACGATCTCTGAAAAAACAAGAGATGTTACTGCTGACGGCAAAGCAATAGAGCTTACCTACAAGGATTTTGAACTGCTGAAAATGTTCATGGATAATCCGAGGATCGTGCTTCGTCGTGATGATATACTCGACAGGATATGGGGACGGGACAGCACGGGACGCACCCTCGATGTGCATATCCGTACTCTCAGAGCAAAGCTGGATGAATGCGGCAGATATATCGTGACGGTGCGCAATGTTGGATATAAGCTGGATAAGGAAGAGTGATATGGAAAGAAAAATACAATTCAGCTTGTTCTATATGTGGATCATCACGGTTATTACAGGTATCGTAATAACCACTTTTGTTTGCTACGGCTTCTTTCATAGAGAAGTCAAAGAAAATCTGACACATGAATGCAATATCGTGGCTCAGTGCTATGATAAGATAAGCGCTCCCGATGAGCTCGAATGCTTTGCTCAGGAGGATTTCCGCATCACACTTATTAATAAAGACGGTACGGTCTTGTACGAAAGTGATGCCGATACGGAAAATATGAGCAATCATCTTGACCGTCCTGAGATCGTACAAGCTATAGAAAACGGAACAGGCAGTGATACGCGCTATTCGGACACGATCGGTACTGAGGATTATTACTATGCCGTAAAGCTTGATGACGGGAATATCCTGCGCGTGTCTATACGCTCAGATTCAATATTCAGGCTGTTTGAACGCTCTATACTTATCATACTCATTGTAACGGTCTGTATAATAGCGGTTTCTATGTTTGTTTCCGTGAAACTGACGGACAAGCTGATCGCACCTCTGAAACGCATACCCGAAATGCTTGAAAAGAATAAGTCACCCGAAGAAATGGGAATCTATAGCGAGATCATTCCACTGGCAAATGAGATAAAAGCGGTGCGAAGCTCGCAGGAGCTTATGCGGCAGGAATTCACGGCAAATGTATCTCATGAGTTAAAAACTCCGCTGACCTCCATTTCGGGCTATGCGGAACTGATCGAAACAGGTATGGCGCAGGGAGAGGACTGCAGGAAGTTTGCAGGAAATATCAGAACAGAAACTGCAAGACTGCAAACACTGATCGGTGATATACTGCGGTTGTCGGAGCTCGATACTGTCGCTTCGCATTCTCTTGATGATGCTGTGGATATAGCCACTGTTGCAAAGGGATGCAAAGAAAGGCTCACAAGGCAGGCCGAAAACAAAGGCGTTCGTATCACGATATATGGCACTTCCAAACCTGTAAAGGGCAGTCACACGGAGCTGACCGAACTGATCTACAATCTTATCGACAATGCAGTCAAGTACAACCGTGAAAACGGCAATATTGACATCACGATCGGGGATAACAGATTTATAATAGCCGATACGGGGATAGGTATACCGAAAGAAAGCATTCCCCGCATTTTCGAGCGCTTCTACCGTGTTGACAAGAGCCGCAGCCGTGCAAAAGGCGGCACGGGGCTTGGACTGTCGATCGTAAAGCACATTGCAGACCGCCACGGAGCGCAGATAGATGTGGAAAGCACGATGGGTGTCGGAACAACAATAAGGGTAAATTTCAGATAGGAGAATACTATGGACATATTTTCAATCTGTTCGCTATGCGGAGGACTGGCATTTTTCCTTTTCGGAATGCACGTTATGTCGAAAAGTCTTGAAAAAGTAGCGGGTGGCAGACTTGAAAGCACGCTGAAAAAGATGACCTCAAATCCCGTTAAGAGTCTGGCACTCGGTACAGGTATCACCATCGCCGTGCAGTCATCCTCTGCTCTGACAGTCATGCTTGTAGGACTTGTTAATTCGGGCATTATGCAGCTTGAACAGACTGTCGGTGTTATCATGGGTTCCAATATCGGCACGACACTGACAGCATGGCTGCTCAGTACCGCAGGCATCAAAAACGACAACATCGCCGTTTCCATGCTGAAGCCTGAAAACTTTGCGCCTATCATTGCTCTGATCGGTATCGCAATGCTGATGATGAGCAAGAAAAAGAAACGACAAGACATAGGCACGATCATGGTCGGATTTGCAGTGCTGATGTATGGAATGCAGCTTATGAAAGAAGCCGTTTCTCCGCTTGCAGAGACCGAAGGCTTTTCGGATATGCTGATCGCATTCAGGAACCCTGTACTCAGCGTCCTGTTCGGAACATTGTTCACAGGTATCATCCAGTCATCTGCGGCATCAATCGGTATTTTGCAGGCGCTGGCTATGACAGGTGCGATATCCTACCGTATGGCTATCCCGATCATTATGGGACAGAATATCGGCACCTGTGTGACTTCACTGCTTTCCTCGATCGGAGTAAATAAGAACGCCAAAAGAGTAACCGCAGTGCACATGTCCTTCAATATTATTGGTACCATCGTTTGCCTGACATTGTTTTACGGAGCGAACGGACTGTTCCGTTTCAGCTTTGTGGATAAACCGATAGGTGCTGTAGAGATCGCAGCGGTACACTCCATATTCAATATACTGACGACAGTGATGCTCCTGCCGTTCTCAGATCAACTTGTAAAGCTCGCCCAAAAGCTGATACCCGACTCCAAAGAAAAAGAAGCAGAGGTACTTCTCGACAAGCGTCTGCTTGCCAACACGCCGCTTGCGGCTTCGCAGTGCAGAGAACGAACCAAAGAAATGGCAGTTATCGCAAAGGAAGCACTGCATGAAGCATTGTCGGCGATGTTTACATATACGCAGAAAGGTGTTCTGAGCGTAGAGGAGAAAGAGCAAAAACTCGATGTCATGGAAGATCAGCTTTCCGACTTTCTGCTAGAACTTTCTTCGCACAGCCTGACTGATGAAGACAGCCGTACTGTTACCGAACTGCTTCATAGTATCAGCGATTTTGAGCGCATCAGCGACCACGCTATCAATATGATCGAGATCGGAGCTGAGATGAACCAGAACAATCAGAGCTTCTCCGATAGTGCAAGAGCTGATTTCGCCACGCTGTTTGCAGCTCTTACAGAAATATCCGAGATCACTGTCAAGGCTTTTTCCGAGCAGGATACCAGTAACGCTATGACCGTTGAACCGCTGGAGGAAGTCATCGACGACCTGACAGCCACGATACGTGACAAGCATATCGCCAGACTTCGCACAGGCGAATGCAGCCCTGAGCTGGGCGTTTACCTGTCCGACCTGCTGATAAACTGTGAGAGAGTATCCGACCATTGCTCCAATATTGCTGTGTCCATTATCGAGATAGGACAGGCAAAACTCCTCAGCCATGAGTATATGACTGCTCTGAAAGCTGAAAGAACACCGCAATTTATTGAAAGCTATACGGCTTATGGGCAGAAATACAGGCTGGCAGCAAACTGATAGTACCTACATCAGAAAAAAGACAGATACCTCATGTGAAGTATCTGTCTTTTCTTGTTATAGCCTGCTGTAAAAAGTCTTGCTGATTATTGTTGGAATAAAACTTCTATATTAGCGCAGTCCTTTCGGGTATCCTCTTTTTTGACAACGCATGATCGGCGGGGAATTCTCGTATCATGTTGGGGCGGGCAAAGCGGATATAATCAAGGAAACGCTTGAACTCACTACCTTCATTCTTGCGTCGGAGGTATACAGCAACAATATGATGGAACGCCTCCATATCCTCAGTTCACGGGATATGCTCACAGGTGTTATGAACCGCAATGAGATTAACAACTATGTTGCAGAGCTTCTGAACAGTTCTCACAACGAATCTGTTGGTGTGCTGTTTGCTGATCTGAACGGATTGAAAGCGGTC
>JAILFE010000042.1 GCA_024697725.1 Oscillospiraceae bacterium | reverse complement strand
CATGACCAGCGAAAAGAATCATGATGCAACGGTGAAATTCCTCAAAGAAAAGAACTTCTTCGGTTACAAAGAGGACAGGATAGTATTCTTCAAGCAGGATATGGCTCCCGCGTGTGATTTTAACGGCAAGCTCTATATGGAAGCGAAAGACCGCATCTCAACATCGCCGAACGGCAACGCAGGCTGGTACTCGTCGCTGTGCCGTGCGGGACTCGACAGGATATTCACGGACGAGGGCATAGAGTGGATAGACATATTCGCAGTGGATAACGTTCTCCAGCGCATATGCGACCCCTGCTTTGTGGGTGCGACAGTCCTTGCGGATGTATCCGTAGGTGCAAAGGTGGTGCGCAAGGCAGCCCCCGACGAAAAGGTCGGAGTAATGTGCCTTGAGGACGGCAGACCTTCTATTGTCGAATACTACGAGCTTTCGGATGATATGATGAACGCCAGGGACGAAAACGGCGAACCCGCATACAACTTCGGCGTAATACTCAATTATCTGTTCCGTGTAAGCGAGCTCACATCTGTGAAGGATGACAATATGCCGCTCCACGTAGTAAAGAAGAAGATACCCTACATCGACGAAAACGGCAATGCGGTAAAGCCCGCAGAGCCCAACGGCTTCAAGTTTGAACAGCTCGTACTCGATATGATACACCAGCTTTCGACCTGTCTGCCCTATGAGGTCATAAGGGAAAAGGAATTCGCACCTATCAAGAACCCGACCGGCATCGACTCGGTAGAGAGCGCGAGGGAGCTTCTTAAAAAGAATAATATTGAATTGTAAATTATATATGCATATACGGCAAGCGGAAATTTATTTCTGCCTGCCGTTTTTTATGTCCGCGAAGCGATTTAATGATAAACATTAAAAAATTAATGTTAAAATCAACAAATCAAGTCGGAAGAACATCATATGATTTTGTTCGGGATCACAAATTTAATGTTTATCGTTAAATTATAGTTGACAAACATAAATTATTATATTATACTCATATCAAGCTCATAAAACGAAGCGATTTCTTTGATTACGGCTGCGAATTGCAGCGCGAATCGGACGAGACACTCTGAACGGAGGCAGAACATTATGACAAGCAATAATATCAGGAATGATGCAAACGCAGTAAAGCCCGTCACCGAGGAAGAACGTTTCCGCAGCAGCTGTCTGTCGGTATATGTATATTCCGTATGCGGGCTGATAGCTCTTTCGGCGGCGGAGCTGTTCCTTGCAGCAGGTCTGATAACACAGATAACCACGGGTGCGGACTCTCTCGCGGTCATGAAGACGCTGTTCCTGATGTATCTCGCGGGGGTGTTCCTGCTCATTTCAAACAATATGCGCATCATCTTCGGGCAGCTCAGAAAGTCGGATACCCCGTTCATGCCCGATATCTGCGCAAAGATGAGAAGACTTGCGGGAGCATTTATGATAGGCGGCGCTCTGGGGAATCTTTTCCCGTTAGCGGGGATGCTGCTCGATATCCCCGGGAGCAGCATTTTCTCGGGAGCATATATCCTGAATGCGATAATGCTCGCTTCGGGCTATGTATTCAATTCATTTGCGTTTGTATTCATGCGCGGATCAAAGCTCCAGCAGGAATCGGACGAAACTCTGTAAAGGCGGTGCGGCATGGCTATAATACTGCGTCTTGACAGAGTAATGGCTGACAGGAAGATATCTCTCAACGAGCTTTCCGAGAAGGTCGGCGTGAGCAACGTTAATCTTTCCAAGATAAAAACAGGAAAGATCAGCGCCGTGAGATTCTCCACGCTGAATGCACTGTGCTCGGTGCTGAAATGTCAGCCCGGAGATATCCTTGAATTCACCGAGGATGATGAAGAATAATACGGATTTTCCAAAAGGCACAGGGTCTTACACAAAAGATCCTGTGCCATTTTTTGTTTTTTTATTGACAAACTCAGAGATATATGTTATTATATTATTCAGAAATATTTTACACAATATTTATTAATTACAAAGGGGAAATCTTATGAAACAAAGAAAATTAGCCGCCGCTGCTGCGGCTGCAATGCTTGCGCTTTCTCTTTCGGGATGCGGGGGCAGCTCCGAACCGGCACCCGCACAGGCTGAAACAGTCGTCGAAAGGAGCGCGGACACGCAGGCAAAGGAGACCACGACAGCAGCAAGCGCCGAAACTACAGCTGCCGAAACATCCGCATCGGATATTGTGGACAGATCGGTCAAAAACAATACGGCAGCAGACGATACATGGACGATATTCATTTATCTCTGCGGCGCCGATCTCGAAAGTGAAAACGGCATGGGATCGCTGGATATAGCCGAAATGGTATCATCCACGGCGGGCGAGAATATCAAGTTCGTCGTTCAGACGGGCGGTGCATCGAAATGGAACATAGACGGTATATCCCCCGATAAGGCACAGAGATTTGCGATATACGGCGGCGACGGTGATGTCCAGGATGAATCCGGCGTTGTAAATATGGGAGACAGTTCCTCTCTTGCCGATTTCCTGCACTGGGGTCTTTCCGAATACCCCGCAGCGAAAACAGGACTTATCCTGTGGGATCACGGCAGCGGAAGCATCAACGGCGTATGCTTTGATGAGCTGAACAGCGATGATTCGCTGCTGCTGCGCGAGATAGATGCAGCGCTTTACAGTGTGAAGGACGAAATGCCCGGACCCTTTGAGTTCATCGGATTCGATGCCTGCCTTATGGCGAGCGTTGAAGCAGCTTCGGTGCTTTCCGAGCACGCTAATTATATGATAGCCTCCGAAGAGACAGAGCCCGGCTACGGCTGGAATTACACCGAGATAGGCAATTTCCTCGGCAGCAATCCTTCCGCCGACGGAAAGGAGCTCGGAAAGGTAGTCTGCGACAGCTTCTATGATGATTGCAGCAAGATCGGCGCAGAAAACGGCGCAACGCTCTCGGTCACCGATCTTTCCAAGATAAAGAGCTTCAACGAGGCATTTGACGCTTTTTCAAAGGATATCTACGATCTTACATACGAACCCGATAAACTGGCAGATACCGCCCGCGCTATCAAGTCAGCGGACAATTTCGGCGGCAACAACAAGTCCTCGGGTTATACCAACATGGTCGATGCAGGAGGACTGATATCCGCAGGCAAGAAATACTCCGGAAACGCCGACAAGGCGCTTAGTCTCCTCTCCGATGCAGTGGTATACAAAAAGAACGGCAGCGACCACAAGAACGCATCCGGTCTTTCGATGTACTATCCGCTCCAGCTCCAGGGTTCGCAGGAACTGAAGATATTCAAGGACGTATGTATCAGCCCGTATTATCTCGCATTTGTCGATAAGATAGCTTACGGCGCGGTCAACAGCGGTAATATAGAAAACTATGACAATTCCGGGCTGATCGAAGGATCAGGCAGCGAATGGGACGAGAGCGCTTATCAGTCCTCAGACGGCGGTTATGTCTATGAGCCCGAGGACGACGGTTACTGGAACGATTATGATTTCGAGCCTACAGGCGAGAGCGGCGCGATATCGTTTGACGCAGAGCCCTTCGTGGATGAAGACGGAAGCTACTGCTTCATGCTTTCCGAAGAAGGTCTGAACAACACCGATGATATCGAAGGCGTTGTATATATGCTCTCCGATGATCTGGATTATATGCTCGAGCTCGGATATACGGGTGAGGTCAGCGGCGATTATGAGACAGGTCTTGTAGTTGACGGTTTCAGCGGATACTGGTTCTCGCTTCCCGACGAACAGTTCGTGGCAGCATACCGCATGAGCACCTGCGACGGATACGATCTTTATTCCTCCCCCATACTTCTCAACGGGGAAGAGACAAATCTCATTTTCGCGCATGATTACAGCACCGATGAAGTTATGATGGTCGGCGTATGGGACGGTATCTCGGAGAACGGTTCCGCTTCAAGATCCGATACAGAGCTGAAAGAAGGAGACATAATAATACCGATGTACTCCGGCAGTGAGGTCGAAGGCGATGACGAAGAATGGTGCTACGGCGACGAATACGTATATGACGGCAGCGATGAGATGTGCTTTACCGAGCTTTTTGACGGAGAATACATCTATGCGTTCATCATATATGATATCTACGGAGATTATTACATCACGGACTTCATAAACATAACCGTGGAAGGCGATAATATCTATTACACCGAGCTCTGATACCCAATATCAGGAAATATCAAGAAATACAAAGAGCGGGCTGTCATACTGAACGACAGTCCGCTCTTTTTCTTTATATAATGTCTGCTCAAAAAGCCGAAAAGTACGTAATAGTGCAACTTCGGAGTGCTTTTCGGCTTTTTGAGTGCAAGATTTTTGAGCTGATAAGCCCAAAAATCTTGCACTATTGCTGACCGTAGGTCAGCAATAAGCA
>JAILFE010000023.1 GCA_024697725.1 Oscillospiraceae bacterium | reverse complement strand
CAGACCGACAGACCTCAGCAGGGGAGGAAGTATCGCCGCAGCTATGACGATTATGCCGAATATACCCGCCGCATTTTTGAGAAGTGCCAGACCCGAACGGACGGCGGCGCAGGTGTCCGAGAGCGCACCTCCTACGACCGGAACGAAGTTCGCAACTGCAAGCTTTGCGGTCTTTGCGCCAAGGCTGTCGGCGGAGGTTCCTACCGAGCTCTGAAGCGAAAGGAGTCCCGAAAATATCGTGACAGCAGCTGTCAGAGCCACGCCTGTGAGCTTTTGCGCAAGCTTTGTCACCGCCGAAAGTCCGAATGAATCCTCTATACCGTCGGTGATGGATAGCGCTGTGCAAACCGAGAGCAGAGGTATCACGACCCGAGCAGCTATCTGGACAGATATTTCAGCAAATCCCTCGACCGCGAGATCGTATGCCGCTGCGCTGGTCACCGAGCCCGAGGATGCCGCGATCCCCACGAATACGGGGATATATGCAGCCATGAAGCGGCTTCCTGCTGTTATTGTAGCAGATATCTGAGATATGCACGAGCCTATCGGGACGGATGCCGCTGCCGCAGAAGCAAGCGCTGCGATCGTCCCTGCCATTCCGATATCGTCCTTTCCGGAGACAGAATCGGGGAGAAATGACGCAGCTGCGGCAATTGCGGTTATCGCAATTATTGAAGACAACAGTCTGACAGGCTCGGTGATGTTATCCCGGAACCTGTCAATGATGTAACCGATAAGCTCTGAGGGTGATATCTTTGTAAACCCTGAAGTGTCGCTGATGCTCACACCTGTGTCGTTTATCGCATCTTTTGAATCATCGGGGATACTGTTATATATATCATCGCTGTTTATGCCCAGTGAATCATATAATTCATCTGTGTCAATAATTGAAGTATTTACTGCATTTTCAGCGTATACCAGCATCGACGGATATACTATGATAAGAAACAACAGTATAGATATGTATTTATAAATTGCTGTTTTCAAAGCAGTTCCTCCACCATATCGGCAATTTTTTGCAGAAGCGGCAGTGCGTTGACCGCAAGAGCTGCTCTTCCCGCGAGCTCTGCCTGAACGGCTACTGCGTTTTCTCCGCTGTCACGGCATATTCCCGACGCTGCCGAGGTCAGCTGACATATCCCGACCGAGCGATAGAGCACCGTAAGATAGATCTCGTCAGCGCCTGTTTTTGCATACAGCGTGTCTATGAAGCGCAGAACGGGGTAAAGAGCCGCCACGGATGACGCAGCTACGGCGATCACGGCGGCAAGAGATATCAGCATACCGTATTCGCGGTCGGTGTGCCTGAATATTCCCGAAAGCACGGCGGCAGATATGCAAAGCCCCATAACTGCGGCGATCTTCAGCTCATTCACAGTCCGAAAGTCTCCCTTATCCTGTCAAACAGCTCGGAGATCTGGTCGATTATCATGAGCAGCACCGTCACGAGCCCAGCAATTGTGACCATGAGCGCCTGTTCGTCGCGTTCCGCACGCTTCAGCAGCAGATTCAGCACTGCAACGATTATGCCGATACCGGCGATCTTGAAAATCAATTCGATACCCATAGCTATCTGTTTTCCTCTTGATATTTGCTGTATGCACTGTGCAAATGTAAATTATAGCAATTTCAGAGCATAAGCAGTACAGCCGCCATTCCGCCGATAATACCGAGGCTGCGGCACATCCTGCCTTTGACGAGCTTTTCTTTGCGTGCAACCGCAATTTCTGCACGGACGGCATCAAGCTGTGCAGTGAAGCAGTCGAGCTGCCCTGACAGATCATATGCTCCGAGGTCGCGCCCGTAATCCTCAAGCAGTGAGTAATCCTCGGGTAAAAGTCCACGTCTGCGCCATTTGCAGAGCCTCTCATGCCATACTTCACGGAAATCCCCGCCGTTTCTCAGATCATTGTATACAAGCGGTATGAAATCGAGCGTTCTGATGCCTTCATCCTCACAGATACGCGATATTATGTCCTCGACAGGACTTGACTGTGAGCGCAGCATGAGCACTGTTTTCGTGAGCATTTTGCATATTGCGCAAAGTGCGTCGCAGCGCTGTTTGTAACGCTGCGCAGCATATTCGCCGCTGTATGCAAAAGCCGAAAACACTAGTATCAGTCCGATGACCTTCATCAGTAATTACCCGCTTCATGCTTCGAAATATCCATAATCCGCGTAATAGCACCGTTTTCCGTAAATGCCGCATATGAGAATATTCTTCCTGCGATAAGCCTTTTGATCTCGCTTCGGCGGAATATATCCTCGAACGCACCGCAGTGCATCGACGCGATTATCTCAACTCCGCAGCGTCCTGCCGCAAGTATTGCTTTTATATCATCCTCGCCGCCTATCTCATCGCAAATAATGACGCGGGGAGACATGACCCGAAGAGCAGCAAAAATGCCCTCGTGTTTCGGAAAACCGTTCAGGACATCGGTATTCACGCCGATATCGTTCTGCGCAACGCCGCGCACTGAAGCTGATATCTCGCACCGTTCGTCTATCAGCGTAACGTTTGTGCGGTCGCCTATCTGACGGCAGAGATCGCGCAGTATCGTCGTTTTTCCGCTTCCGGGTCTGCCGCAGACGAGCAGTCCGCGCGGGTGTGGGGTCTGGGTGCTCATCAGCTTGTCAGCGGCGCCCTTGATCTGTCGCGCTATGCGAAAGTTTATGCTTCCGATATCGCGCAGGGTGTCTGTCCTGTTCCCGGAAAATACCGCCGTTCCGCCGATACCGACACGATGTCCGCCCGATACAGTGACATAGCACTGTGCTATCTGCTCGTGCCAGCTGTGTAGTGAGTACTGGCAGACCGCGTCGAACGTCCTGCGCACCTCGTCGGTCGTCACGATGATCGCTCTCGCGGGATCCTGCACAGCTGCGCCGTTTGCGGCGACATATACCGTTCCCTGCGCGGTCAGGGCGAGTGCCCGTTCGCACCGCAGCCTTATCTCCGTTACCCCGCCGAGCTTTACGCAGGACAGCGCGTTTTGCAGTCTCGGCGGGAAATATCTTGTGATAGAATTATCCATGCTCGTCCTTTCGGATATTACTTCTTTGTTCCTTATCATTTATTGCGGCAATATCTTTTCACCGCCCGATATATTCTATTCATCCTCATTCGCTTTTAGAACCCTATTGTTAATTTGCACAGTGCATCAATGCAAATTTATGCAAATTCTGTATTGACATTTATGCAAATCTATGCTATAATCATATCAATAGATAACGCAGTGCAACATAAATATTACAAAGGAGGATGCTATGGATAAAATTCTATCGCTTATCAATGACGGCAACACTATTCTTGTGAACAGACAGCTTGCGGCACGCATCGGGCTGAATAACGCCGTGATGTATGCGGCACTGCTCTCGAAATCGCTTTATTACAGCTCCCGCGGGCAGGACAGGGACGGCTGGTTCTACTGTACGATAGCCGATATGCACGAGAGCAGCTCTCTCGGCGCAAGGTCGCAGAAGAAGGCGGCAGACACGCTCTGCGAGCTGGGTCTTATCGAAGTCAGGGTAATGGGCATCCCCGCAAGACGCTTTTTCAGGATAAATCCCGACACTTCCGCGCTCGAAGAGCTTTTAGCTCCCGCAAAGCCCACGCCTGTCAGTTTGGACGAAACGCAGAAACTTGCTTCTTCACATAGTGCAAACTTGTACCCTCACACCGGCTAAACTTGTTCTGACGATATGCACAAACAAGCTGATGCAGAATGTACAAGCTTGTATGACACAAATGACGAAACAAGTTCATGCGAAGTGACGAACAAATCTAATATATATAATCTAATATATAAATCTGATGAAGAATCTGATATGATCAATCATCCCGCATCTGCTCCTTGCACGGCGCAATGCGTTGCGCAAGAGAGACCTCGGGAGACTGATGACGGGACTGATAAAAATACATATATTTCTTCGGCTTTGAGGGAAAGCACCTTTGTTTTCGGAGATATACCGAAGCTTTCAAAGAATATCGCTCTGCTGACGGCTCAGAAGCTGCCTTATTCTGACGAAAGGGAGAAAAGCGCGTTTTTGCGTCACTGCATTGAAAAGACCGAGAGATATTCTCCCCGCGACCCGTCCGGCTATCTTCTCTCGGTGATGAAAAATGCCGATATCTCC
>JAILFE010000452.1 GCA_024697725.1 Oscillospiraceae bacterium | reverse complement strand
GAAAACCGCGAGAAAAATAATGATACTGATATGGATATGGTAGAGGGCGAGCTGCCCGAGAATGAGGATTTCTACCGTATGCCCGACAGGTACAGGGAGCTGTAGGAGGAACGCGATGCAGGAATATCAGGAGAGGATAATCAAGTCCCTCGACCATGACAGGACGATGGAGAGCAATGCCATGCTCATGAGAAAAGCAAACGGTATGCTCGAGGTAGATACGAAATACCTTGTCCCTGCGAACGCTCTGATGGTATGGGTGTTTTTCTGGCTCGGGATGTATTATTTCATGATAATATCCTCAAACGCACAGAAGCCGATAAACGGTGAATATGATCTCAGCGGCTGGTTCTGCGCGGCGCTCGTGATCGCGGTGACGATACCGCTGCTCATAGGAGCGGCAAGATTTCTGAATATGCGCTGTGTCCTTGCGCTGTATATCGTCTGGCTCCTGCTTGCGGCAGCAGGGCTCACGGGAGTGCTCAGGATCGCGGATGATGTGCCTGTATGGGCAGGGATAGTGCTCATCATATATGCGGCTTTGGGGATATTCCAGACAAAGCGTTCGAGCATGGCGATAGATATCATTGATTCGCTGAAGGATAAGGAAGGTTTCCCTCTCTTTGACCTGAATATACGCTACAAGGCACTTGATAAATATGTAAAGATGCGCGAGGAATGGGAAAAGCACAAGTCGGAGGTGACTGCGGGTACCGAGCAGGCTCCTCTCCCTGCCGTGACCGTGGATTCTGAGGATGATATGGTGCATATAGCCCCGGGCGGCGACAGCGAGGAATGGCTCGAGCAGAACAGGGCATCGGCGGAGAAAAAAGCCGAAGCGGAGGATGACGAAATGAACACGATATCGGAGGATGAGATAATCCTCCCCGAGGATGAGAGCTTCTACGCCATGCCCGACAGATACAGAGAATTATAATTCATGAGGTGATAGTATGGAAAAATATACACAGGGTATGTACCCTGTAATAAGAAAACAGACGCTTGCAAGGGAGATATACGATTATACGGTATATTGTCCGGAGATCGCGCAGGCTGCGGTATGCGGACAGTTCGTTGATATCGCGGCGAAGGGGCATCTGCTGCGCAGACCGATATCACTCTGCGGCATCGACCGCGAAAAAGGCACGATAAGGATAGTATTTGAGGTGCGCGGAGAGGGTACGGCGGAGATAGCTCGCATAAACGAGGGGGATATGATAGATATCATCGCTCCTCTCGGCGGACACGGCTTCGATCTTCTCGACAAGAGCAGAAAGGCTGTCGCGGTGGGCGGAGGGATAGGTGTCCCGCCGCTCGTTCCGATAGCACAGCATTACGGAAAGAATATCACCGTGATAAGCGGCTTCAGGAGCGCAGGCGCAGTCATACTTCAGGATGATTTCACCTCGGCGGGGGCGGAAACGATACTCTGCACCGACGACGGCACTGCGGGCAGAAAGGGCTTTGTCACCGATGCACTCGCAGAGCTGCTCGAAAGAGAAAAGCCTGATATCATATATGCCTGCGGACCTATGGTCATGATGAAAAGAGTTGCCGAAGCTGCACAGGCGCATGATGTGCGCTGTCAGGTATCGCTCGAGGAGAGAATGGGCTGCGGCGTGGGGGCGTGTCTTGTCTGTGCGTGCAGGATAAAGCTTGACGGCGGCGAGAGGTATGCGCACGTATGCAAGGACGGCCCCGTATTCGATAGCAGGGAGGTCATATTTCAATGAGCAGATCAAAAGTCACACTTGCGGGGGTAGAGCTAAAAAACCCCGTGATACCTGCGTCCGGCACATTCGGCTACGGCAGGGAATATGAAAAGTTCTATCCGCTTTCGCGCCTCGGAGGGATATCCGTCAAGGGTACGACCGAAACGCTTCGGACGGGCAATCTCCCGCCGCGCATCGCAGAGACGCCGTCGGGTATGCTCAACAGTGTGGGGCTCCAGAATCCGGGTATAGACCACTTTATAGCAGAGGAACTGCCCTATCTCAAAACCAAGGATATCGCTGTAATAGCAAATATGGCTGGAAGGGATATAGAGGGCTACCGCGTTATCGCCGAAAAGCTCGACAGCACCGATGTCGATATGATAGAGGTCAATATCTCCTGCCCGAATGTCAAGGCGGGAGGCGCTGCATTCGGAGTGAGCTGCGAGGGAGCGGCTGCCGTTACAAAGGCAGTAAGGGCAGCGACAAAAAAGCCCGTAATGGTAAAACTCTCGCCCAATGTGACGAATATCGCGGATATTGCGCGTGCGGTTGAGGCGGAGGGCGCAGATGCGGTATCGCTGATAAATACGCTGCTCGGCATGAGGATAGATATCAGAACGCGCCGTCCGGTGCTGCGCAACAACGTGGGCGGACTTTCGGGGCCTGCGGTGTTCCCCGTGGCTGTAAGGATGGTGTGGCAGGTCGCAAATGCGGTGAAGATACCTGTCTGCGGCATGGGCGGTATATCCACATGGCAGGATGCCGTTGAAATGATGATGGCGGGTGCGACTGCCGTGCAGGTCGGCGCGGCGATATTCAACGATCCCTACGCTCCCGTGAAGATAGCCGAAGGTATCGAGAGATACTGCGAGGATAACGGTATAGCCGATATCTCCGAGATAGTCGGCAGTGTTGAGCCGTGGTGATGTTATTGCCCCCCGGACAGACCCCTGCCTCAGTTGCAGTTACAGTGAAGTGCCGTAAGATCGGCAGAATTTAAGTATTAAAGGGGAGCAATATGAGGATACTCGGAGTCGATTTCGGAGACAGCCGCACGGGGCTTGCCATGTGCGATGCGCAGGAGATGCTCGCATCTCCGCTTGCGGTGGTGCATGAGCACAATTTTGAAAAATGCGCGGATAAGGTAGCGGAATACGCGAAAAACGAGCATATAGAGGAGATAGTGGTCGGCTATCCGCTGAATATGAACAATACTGTCGGCGAGAGGGCGGAAAAATGCGCTCTTTTCGGCAGAATGCTCGGCGAAAGGACAGGACTGAAGGTCACTATGTGGGACGAACGCAGCACGACCGTATCCGCAGCGTATTATCTCAACGAGACTAACGTTCGCGGCAAGAAGCGCAAGAATACCATAGATGCCGTAGCTGCGGTGATAATCCTCGAAAGTTATCTGCAATACAGGAAAAATACCGCAAAGTAAGTCCGCTTATGAATTAAGTGCAATCGGTCTGCAATAAATTGTAAAAAGTATACAAATAATCACAAAGCTGCAAAATACTTATTGCATATTATTATTAAATATGCTATAATAACTATGTACGTAATATACGGCAAAACGCATAAAACGTTTCCGATATTATTATTACTTCTGCAATCAAATGTATGTATGAGGATCGGGATATGACACACTCGATGCAGTTGATGCCTTCCCCTTTTCAGATGATAAAAGAAGGCACAAAGACAATAGAGCTCAGGCTTTACAATGAGAAAAGAAGAAAGCTCCGTATCGGTGACATGATCGTATTCACAAACACCGAAAGCGGCGAAAAGATAACTGTCGAAGTCAAGGAGCTGTATCTTTTCGATTCTTTCGAGTCGCTGTACGGCGAGCTTCCGCTTCTGGAGTGCGGCTATACCGAAGCTGATATCGGGACTGCCTCGCCCGATGATATGGATGTGTACTATTCAAAGGACGATCAGCATAAATACGGAGTTGTAGGGATCAGGATATCCTTGCTGTAACTTCATATCCGATCTGTCGGTAACGGTTGCCGGAGCAATATATATACAAAAAACGGGAGATGAGTATTTTGGATAAGCTTATTAGTGTTATTTCCGACAGGTGTGTCGGCTGCGGTGCGTGTCTGCGCGTTTGTCCCGCTCCCGAAGCCAATATTGTAAAAATACTTGATGACGGGAGACGGAGCATTGAGGTCAACGATGAAAAATGTATCGCCTGCGGAGCCTGTCTGAGAGCCTGTCCTCATGACGCAAGGGATTATGATGACGATTCCGTGCAGTTCATGAAGGATATACAGAAAAAAAGGATAGTACTCATAGTCTCTCCCGCAATAAGAGCAGCTTTTCCCGATTCGTGGTTCAAGGTGCTCAAATGGCTCAAGCAGGAGGGCGTATACGCTATATATGATATGGGTCTCGGCGGAGATATCTATTCATGGGCGACGCTCAGGGCGCTGGAGCAGGGCAAGCTGAAGAATATCATATCCTCGCACTGTCCCGCTGTGTATAATTACATAAACCTCTATCGTCCCGACCTTGCCGGCGATATCTCACCGATATACAACCCCGCCGAATGCATGGCGATATATATAAGGACATATCTGAAGGTCAACTATTCGGCAGCAGTGCTGGGTCCCTGTATAGCCACCAAGACAGATCAGGGCGATTCGGCGCTTATCGACTACAATATCACCTTCAAGAGCCTTTCCGACTATCTCTCCCGCAAGCGCGTCACATTCCCCAAGAACCCCGGCGAGGAAGCAGCATATCAGTATGACAATGATATGGGACTTCTGGGCAGCACCATAATAAGCCCCGAGGGTCTTGCAAAGAATGTATGGAAGCGCAGCGAGGATACAGATATATCCTTCGATCACGGTCCGAACGGACTGCGCAAGGGCATCAGCGAATTTTCCGATGTGCCGAACCATGTGCGCCCGATGCTTTTGGATATACTTGCCTGCAAGGGCGGATGTGTATACGGTCCCGCTATGGATCTTGATGCAAGTACCTTCGAGGTGAGCCGTCAGATGCACGCACTCGAACAGGAAGCGAATTCCCGCCGCCATTCGGGTATATCCGGCATAATCGGCAAAAACGACAAGCTCTACAAGCATTTTGACGAGACGTTCAATCCCAAGAGCTTCATGCGAAGCTACAAGCCCGACAAGACCGTAAGGGAGCGCATACCCGATGAAAAGATCGAGAAGGCGTTCGCCGATATGGGCAAGCTGACTGATGAGGCAAAATGCGTCAACTGCGGCGCCTGCGGCTTTGAGACCTGCCGCGAAATGGCGGAGGCGATCGCGCTCGGCTGCAATATCCCCGAAAACTGCATGGATCTTTCCAAGTCTGTGCTCAGTGAGAACCACCGTGAGGTGACCATGCGCTTTGATGAGATAAGCGAGGTCGCAGAGAAGGTGAGCGGATTCTCGACAAAGCTGCTCGCCGATATCGAGAATATCTACGCAAGTCTTTACAATATCGACGACGCCAACAAGCGTTCGCAGTCGAAGGCGGCAGTGGTGTGTGATATACTCTCCAAGATAGTCGGCTTCTGCGACGGCTGCGACAGCATCGGCAGCGATGAGCTCCCGATACTGGTATCGACGCTCGAAAAGCTGCAGATGGCGCTGAATTCGCTCGATCAGAACATCGACGAGAGCGCTGCCAACAGCACTACGATACGTGAGGCTATGCATGAAGTCGCCGATGCGACAACACAGCTCAACGTGATGATAGGCGAGATGATAGATACCGCCGACAGCAAATA
>JAILFE010000444.1 GCA_024697725.1 Oscillospiraceae bacterium | reverse complement strand
CCGTCTATCGTGAGATTTGTCGGGGTCGCCGGGATATTGCTTACCATTTTCGCACGCTGCGCGTCAGTGAGAATGGCTCTGTAGATTATCGTCGTAATGTTCGTCTCGGCGAAATTCGTTCCGAAGTATCCGAGGAACGTTCCGCCGTCGGTCGGCGAGATCTCCACGATACCGTTGGTGTTGGATTCGCATACGGCAAACATTATGCCTGCATCATTGACCGCTATCTTTATCGGCAGGAAGCTGACCTCATCGCCGTAAAGCGGGCTCGAGGGCTTGCCGTATTCACCGGTAAGCTCGCCGTCCGGGGAAAAAATGAATATCTTTCCCGCGTCGCGGTCGGCGGCATAGACATCTCCGTTCTTCGTCACGAATACTCCGCGGGGATTTTTCAGTATCCCCTCGCCTATCGTCCCGACTATCTTTCCCTCGGGAGTTCCCACGACTATCCTCGAATTTCCCGAATCGGCCACATAGATGTTCCCGTTGTCCGCGATGAAGATATCGCTCGGGGACGCCATAGCCTCCTCATCGAATCTTGTAATGGTCGCGTGTGCGAGATAGGCGGTCTGTGTACAGCGTATCTGACCGTAGCCGTTCACCGTATAGGTCACATAGGGGGTATCTGCGGCTGCGGTCAGCTGCATAAAGATCATGCACAGCACCGCAGCCAGCACCGCAGATACAGCGGTGCGTTTCAGCTTCTGCATATCATATCCCCCTTACTTGATACCGGAATTTGCCATAGTGTTCATTACCTTATTCTGAAGTATGATGAAAAGAATGAGATTCGGCAGGAACATTATGAGCGAAGCCGCAGCGGACATTCCCTGTCCCGCAACGCTGTTGTTCACGTTCACGAGCGTATTCATGTAGAATGTAAGCGTTTTCATACTGTCGTCACTGAAAAAATAGCTCGAGGTCTCCATGTTCGTCCATACCTGCTGGAAAACAAGTATCGAAGCCGTCGCAACGGCGGGCTTTATCATGGGAAGTATCACCTTGACATAGACATCAAGGTCGGTGGCTCCGTCCATATATGCCGCTTCAAGGAGAGAATCGGGTATCTGCGCCACGAACTGCTTTACAAGGAACAGTGCGACGGGCATCGCCGCGAGAGGCAGTATATGCGCAAGAAGATTGTCTATCAGCCCGAGCTTGCAGATAACGAGATATCTCGGTATCAGCACGGCTGTGCTGACGAACATTATCGCTATCTGATTTATCTGCGTCAGGAGATCTCTTCCCTTGAACTTTATCTTCGCAAGCGCAAAAGCGGACATCGTCGTGAGAAGCAGTGAGAGCCCTACCGTGATAACAGTGACCACAACGCTGTTGAACAGGTATCTGCTGAGCGGAATACCGCTGCTGTCGGAGAATTTCATCAGCTTGCTGAAATTCTCAAGCGTGGGATTTCTCACAAAGAATCTCGGCGGAAATGCAAACAGCTCCTCCATCGGCTTGAACGCATGATTGATTATGAAAATGATAGGCATTCCCATAAAGATAACGAGCGGCAGTATGAGCAGGATTATCTTTAACTGTCCCGGCTCAAACGACTTGGGATTGATCTTTCTGCCCTTATTCCCCATCAGTTTCCGCTCCTTTCTTTCCGTAAGGATCCTTGTCGGTCAGCAGTACGTTCGCTCCCTTGCTGAAAAGCTGTACGATAAGCAGCAGCACTACCGATACCGCTGCCGCATATCCCATTTCATAGCGCAGGAAACCGTAGTCTTCGATATGGTTCACAAGAAGCTGCGAAGCATATCCCGGAGAGGGATTTCCTACGAGCATCGACGTAATCATACCGTTCTGAAAAGCTCCGACTATGGACATTACAGCTGCAAACAGCATCTGGGGCTTCATCTGCGGTATGGTTATGTAGAACATCTCCTGAAAACGGCTGGAAACACCGTCTATCGAAGCTGCTTCGTAAAGTGTCGCATCGGTGTTGAGTATTCCCGCGATCATGCTGAGAAAGCCTATGCCCATCGACGACCACAATCCGATGATTATAACTATCGGAAGAAGGAACCTCACATCGGTCAGCCATATCACGGGCTCGGTTATGACTCCGAGACTCATTAGCCAGCTGTTGAGAAGCCCTGTCTGGTCGCCCGAGAAGATGACTTTCCAGAGCACAGTCATCGCAACGCCCGTCGTCATGCTCGGCGAATACAGGACCAGCGCAAAGAACGTTCTCACCGGCTTCGTAAGATTGCAGAGCGCCCATGCCAGCAGGAACGAGAGGACATATCCGCCTATTCCGACAACAACTGCATAGACAACAGTATTCGGCAGAACGTACTTCATGAATTCAGCATCGTTCGTAAGTATCGTGATGTAATTCAGAAAACCTATGAACTCGGGGAACTGTATCGCATTGAAGTTAGTGAATGAAAGTATAGCTGCAAGTATTACCGGGATCAGTATGAATACCGAAAATATGAGCGCATACGGTCCTATGAATACCCAGCCGTGCCAGTTGTTCTCGCGGCGGGATATCTTGTTCCTTTTCTTTTTCGTCACGGCGCGGCTGGCGGCTGCGGTATTTGTCTGAATATCCATCAACTATCGCCCTCCCGCTCTTCTCTGCCGAGTATGACCTGTATGCTGTCCATATCGGGGATCATATAATCCTTTACCGTATTTCCCTCGCTGTCGATATAGCCGAATTCCTCGAGCTTGCGCTTCATCTCACGGTCGATGACCTTGACCGCTTCGTCTATCCTCGCTTGAGCGCTGTCTCCGTCAACGACTATCGAATTGAAGGCGTTGCTCATCTCACGCTCGAGCATATATGTACCCGGCACGCGGGCAACATCGACTACATTTCCCGCAAATTCAAGAATGACCTTTTTGTGTGCGCTGTCAACGGGAAGCCTTGAAAATGCCTCGGTATTGGCTGTCGTCCAGAGGTATTCGTCGCCGTTGGTTATCTGTATCGTCTGTCCGAACTCTGCCTGCACATCTGCAGAAGACCACCATTTTATGAATTCCCACGCCTTTGCCTCACGGTCGGGGCTGCTCTTGAAGATCACCGTTGATTCTGCGCAGCCGCAGGTGCTTCGGTCGATGCTGCCGTCAGCCTGCACCGTTCCCGGCACGAGCGATATGTCCCATGAGCCCGCAAGTTCGGGTGCGGCATTGCTTATGAGATTGTATGTACCGTAATCGCAGATGCCTATCGGAATATCTCCGTTGCGGAAATGCTGATAGAAATTGTCGATGTCTATCGGCATATCATATACCGTGAAAAGATCGGTGAGCGCCGTAAATCCTCTTACGGAAGCTTCACTTCCGAAGGTAGTTCCGTCCTGCGCCCTGCCCGAATATAGTGCTCCTCCGTTCTGAACGAGGAGAGGTGTTGTGCCGTGGAAGTTCCTCATCGCTCTCATTCCCGCCGTCGGATAGTAGAAATTCAGTCCGCGCATCTGGAGCTCGGGGAGCATATCTATAACGTCCTGCATGGTGTCGGGAACTTCGAGCCCGAGCTTTTCAAGTACATCGGTGCGGTATACGAGCACCCAGAAATTCATCGTTTCGGGCATTGAATATACGGAATCTCCGATAGTTCCCGTGAGGAAAAATCCCGGCTCGTATGCCGATGCGGTCTCGCGGAAATCATCGTACTGCGCCATATCCGCAAGTGCGCCGCGTATAGCGAGCTCATACGGGATAGTATAGTTTATACCCGTCGCAACATCGGGAGCATTTCCCGAAGAATTCGCAAGGACGAGCTTGTACTGATCGGGCATTATGCTTATATCCACTGCTATGCCCGTCTGCGGAGTGAAATATTCGTCGATCATCTTCTGCATGACCTGAACATACTGGCTGGAACGGTTCACCCACACCTGAAGATGTTCGTGGTCGATGTTCGATGCGGAGTATGACTTGTCAAAGAACGATGCGAAAAAGCGCTCTATCGACATTCCCGCTGATTTAAAGAATCCCGGCGGTTTCGGGAGCTCCGCTCCGTCCTGATATATCCATATCCTGTCTATGGAAAGTCCGTTCCCGAGGAGCGAATCTATCGTATTCGCAAGATACTGGTTCACGGAATTCGCGCTCGACGAAAGCTCGCCTATGCGGTATGGTATCTCGTCGGGATTTTCCGCAAGTGATTCAAGCTGGTTCGCAGCTATGAGCATCGAGGACATTACCGCAACGTTCTTGTTCTTCGCGGTGAAATGCCGTGCGCTCGCTTCAAGCTCCCTGAGTTCGGCAGCATGGGTCATGAGCGTATCTTCAAGACCCGGTATATAACGCGAGAGTTTCAGATCGCGGTACTTGTCCGAATTCGTTCCCGCGACCTTGGTTATCTCAAGCGCGAGATCGTTCACGTCAGCCATTATCTCCTCGACCGACTCTATGACATAGCATATCGGGTCGATAGATATTGTATAGGAGATCTCATGCTCCCCCTCTTCGAGATAGACCGAGAGCTTTTCTCCACTGTCATCCGTAAGCGATGTTATCTTGTAATTGTTCGTGTAAGCCATCTCATAGGCGGCAAATTCGCTGTCGGGGATAGTTCCGTCTATGCGGATATCCGTGAACACGGGGAAATCCGTCTTGTCCGACTGGCGGTAATTCATCGCGATATTGTAGTATCCCGATGCAGGAACATCGAATCTGTAGGAGACCGACTGCCCCGCCGTATCGAATGAATCGGGATCAAGCGTGTTCAGCTCGGAATCCGATACCTTATACGGAGTCACTCTCGGGTCGAATGCCGCAGATGCATGGACAGAGGATTCATTCACTGAATAATATCTTTCGGCTTCTATGGTGATGATCTCATTTCCCGAAGCAGGCTGAGGATTTTCGTGCTCCGGTATATTTTCCGATGCACAGAGCGCCATGCTGCCGAGGAGAAATTCCCCGCTGTTTACTTCAAGTTCAAAGATATGCTCCCCCGCATCGAGTTCAATAAGGAGCGCTCCCGAATGACGGCTGCTGCTGTCGCGGAAAAGATCGTTCTTCCACTCCATAACCTTTTCGGGGACGGTCACGACCTCGTCATTATATCTGTCGAACGACCTCTCCGCTTTTGGTCTCCAGTCTGAGCGGAGTTCAACGCTGCGGCATTCATAGAATGGGAATTCTCCGTCCGTCTTCATCGAAAACTCTGCGGGAAGAACGGAATCGTCGCAGGAGAGATATTCAAACGTTACCGCATACAACGCCTTTTCGGGAACATTTACTTTAAACTCCGCGGTATCCCCCGCCCTGAGTGACATGACCTCATCCGAACGGCCGTAACCGCGGGTATCTGCGGTAATCTCACCGCCGCTTCCCTCACAGGACAGGAACACAAGATCTTCTCCCGCATAACCGCCCGAGGTATATCCCGCGCTGACCTTTGAGTATCTGCCCGCTATACGTTCGCTCACGAAATGCTCGGTATAAACGGCGCTGCCCGCCGATGTCCCGTCCGACGGCTTATCAGCAAATGCCGCTGTTCCGGGCATCATCGCAAATACCGCAGCTGCGGCGGCAGCGGAGATCATCCTCATTGTCTTCCTTTTTTTCATAATTTCCCCCTAACATCCGGTCGTTCCGAAAGCCGGAAAGGTATAGAAATACCCCTTCGGAAACCTGAGAACTGCCGCTGATACGGCGATCTGATCTATGGATATAAAACAAACACGGTTCTGTTTAATTCGATCATACGGTTTCCAAAGAGGTCTGACAGCTTTCAACTGCCGTCATCGATTGTCGCTTTTCATGGGATCCCCCGGAAGACGATCATGGGGAACGCCTGTATTCGGTCGGAGTTTTTCCACACTGTTCCTTGAATTTTCTCATAAAGGTATACTCGTTGGAATATCCACACTTATGAGATATCTCCTCGACCGTAAGGTTCGTTGATGATAAAAGTATCTTTGCGCGCTTCATCTTTCCGCGCATTATGTCCGCCGTAACGCTGACCCCGAACATTTTTTTATAGAGATGCTGGAATCCCGAGCGGCTCATATTCAAAGATGCAGCCATTTCGTCGATAGTCATATTTCTTTCGGGCTGAGTGGTTATCTCCGTCCTGAGCTGTGTCATCTGATAATTCTTTTCGGCAAGCGAAGCCGAAGCCGCAGATGTCCCGAGGAAAATCCTCCTGCTCAGCTTCATGAAAAGTATACGTGTATAATATTTTTCTATTTCACGGCTGTACTCTTCATCGGAACAGTATTCACGGGTCAGAGCGCGCATTATCTCGGTCAGTTCACCTATATCCCCGAGGAACATCGGCTTGTTTATCGGGATGTTCAGCCTTTTGAAATTCTCGATATCCTCTTCATCGGCATTGAAATGCATCCAGTCATCGGTGTATATCTCCTCGGTACCATGATATCTGTACGCTATCTCGGGGGTGAATATCGCAAAGCTGTTAGCTTTCACAAGGATATCAGTCATATCCACCGTGAACAATGCGGGCGTTTTTATAAGCAGGAGCAGCCAGCACCCGAGGCCGTTCGGTCTGTTTATCTCAAAATCCGACCCGTGGGAATAATCGTATCCCATCGTGCATATTTCCAAATCGTCCACATCCTTTGCGGGCTGTATCGAACGAACAAAGCACTGTATGCTCATGAATAAAGCTTCGTCCATGCCGTCCGTTATTTTCGGAGGTCGAACCGCCGAAGCTGCTGTAATACATCGGCGATCCGGCAAGCCAAAATAACTGGTATTGTCATAAAATAATGCATATGTTTCTGTCCCTTACAGCTGTATCTGTCTTTCGGTATGTTCGTATTATAATATACTTTTGTGCAGAATACAATGACTGATTGTGCAAAGTTTGATATCCGATTGTGCATTCGGAGCCGATCCTATCGTCCGGAGAACTTGAACAGATCTATCCGAAAAGTGCCTCATGCGAGCCGCTTGACTTTGCCTGTTTTGTATGATATAATCAGATTAATGTATCATACCCGTGATAAAATATGAATTTTGCACCTAATTATGCGGTACTTTCATGATATAAAACTATCATCTCAGGCATACGGGTGCAACAGTTTACATTGCCGTATGTGTTCATAATAATATCAAAAGGATGTGTGAATGTGCACAATAAGAGCAAACAAAGTTCTCCTGCCGCGGATAGGGACAGAAGGAAAGGACCCTGCCCCGCGGACATGACCCCGAAGCAGAAAGCCGCCGACACCGTCAGAACAGTTCTCAGATGGTTCTTTATGACGATCTTTCTGTTCGTCTACTGGCTGGCAATACTCCTGCTCGCGTCGCTGTTTCTGATGAACGTCTGGAAAGTGACCATGACACAGCTGATAATATATTCCTGCGTCCTCGGCGGGATAAGTTCGCTTGTGTACGCCGTCATACTCATACGCAGGAGAACCCGCTGACTGCACATAAGGATATCATGTCCGCCGAGCGGTAAGATCATCGTCTGTTTGTGCACCACTCACAAATCGACTTATATAAATTTAGTCATTCAAACAAAAATCATATCCAACAGACAAAACAGCGCCGAAAATCGTCATTACTGTATAGAAAGGCGACTGTGGAATAAATGCGAACGGACGAAGCGTGAAACAGACGAAAATAACAGGTGGCTCTTTACTCCGTGAAAGTGGCTCTCAAAGTCCGTGCAGATGGCTCTGATGAAACGGCATATACAGTTTTCGAAGATTATGAGCATTTTGATAAGAATTTTCCAGGTGGAATGGTTCTTTGGTATGTTGATAAAAGCATCAAAAAAAGATGTTTAAGTGTTGGACACCATTACGATTTAGGTGTTTGTTTGACACATTGTATTTTTTCTGATTTTTATGATAAAGAAAGAGATAAAATTTCACGGGGGTCATTTGATCACATAGCAGTATACAACAAACTTAAATTAAAAACAGTTGTTGATATCTATGATGGTCTTCTTATATCTGAGGGACTTTTTTTCCCTATTGATATTGCATGGATTGCTATGAAAGAGTTCATAGCTACTGGAAAAATGAGTTTACACTTAGAATGGATTATTCCTGAGAGTATGCCTGATGAGGGTAATTGGGGGTAATTTAATCAAATAAATGTATACATATATAAGATTTTGTCCCGACAAAATCTATGCCTGCTAAAAGACAAGTTGACACCCCTCGTTGATATTCTCACCGCGAGAAAAATCTTATCAAAGTGGGAATTCTTTTTATAATGACGTCACTGTGATGAAATGACGTCAATATCACAGATATTGACGCCGCAAAATCAAGAATTCCATCAAAATGACGTCATATCAGCATCAGCGGCACTTACAAGCAGTGGCACTGCTATCATTTCCGGCGAAAATGACGTCACAAAAAGCCCGAAATCACAGGATTGACGTCACTCCGATGTCAAAATACGAAAAGAGGGCATTTTTACATGAAAAAAGCCCTCAAAAGCTTCCCGATATCTTCTAAAAAAGCCAAACGACTCATTCCCTGTACAGCTTCTCATCATCTTTTCATTTTCAAGCAGAAATGTTGACTTTCTTTGTAAAATGTGATATAATCATACTGGAAAATTATATTTCAGCATTCTTCGGAGGACAGCCATGATAACAGGGGTAATAAAGAACAAGATAGATAAAATATGGACAGATATCTGGGCGGGCGGTATCACAAATCCGCTGACGGTCATCGAACAGCTCAGATAACTGATGTTTATACGCTCCCTCGATGAGAAGGAGCTTGAAAACGAGGAATTTGCCAATATGACGGGAGATACTGCCGATCTGATCTTCCCGCAGTCGGAGATAGGTCAGGCTATGCGCTGGAGCAAGTTCAAGGACAGCGATGCGCGGGAACAGTTCAATATCATCTCGAAATATGCATTTCCCGCGATCAAAAAAATGAAGTACGGCAAGCTCCCAGATTTTGACGAGAAAGGCGAGCTGATAGAAATTCCCGACCGTGAGGACAGAGTGCAGATTCAGACGGCATTTTCGCGTTACATGGACAACGCGGTGTTCGTTATACCGAATCCGCAGGTGCTTCAGAAGATCATCACGGGGCTGGAGGACTTGTACGAGCACGACATTGCCGATCTTGATATGCATGGCGATCTCTATGAGTATATGCTCGGCAAGCTGAGTACGGCGGGTCAGAACGGTCAGTTCCGCACGCCGAAGCATATCCGTGAGATGATGGTCGAGCTTGTTGCGCCTACTCCCGATGATGTGATATGCGACCCTGCCTGCGGTACTGCGGGATTTCTCGTATCGGCGGCGGAGTATATCCGCAGTCACTATGAAAACACCATGACCGAGGAGCAGTGGGAGAATTTTTCAAACAAGACCTTCACGGGATATGATACCGACCACACCATGCTCCGCATTTCCGCAATGAACCTGATGCTGCACTCAATCACGAATCCCGACATCGACTACAAGGACAGCGTTTCCAAGCAGAACAATGTAAGCGGAAAATTCACCGTATGCCTCGCAAATCCGCCGTTCAAGGGGACTGTCGATGAGGAAAGCATTCACGAAAATCTAAGAGGTGTCACCAACACAAAAAAGACCGAGCTTCTTTTCCTTGCGCTGTTTCTGCGGCTGATGCAGAAGGGCGGGCACTGTGCTTGTATCGTGCCTGACGGTGCTGTTCGGTTCAAGCAAGGCGCACAAGTCTATCCGCAAGGAACTGATCGAAAATCATCAGCTCAAAGCCGTTATTTCCATGCCCAGCGGTGTTTTCAAGCCCTATGCAGGAGTTTCAACGGCGGTGCTGGTGTTCGTCAAGACCGATGCAGACGGAACGGATAACGTGTGGTTCTACGATATGAGGGCGGACGGCTTCTCCCTTGATGACAAGCGTTCGGAGATCGTTGAGAACGATATTCCCGATATTATCGCCCGATTCCACAACCCTGACGGTGAGCGTGACAGGGAACGCACGGAGCAGAGCTTTTTCGTTCCGAAGCAGGAGATCGTGGACAACGACTATGACCTGTCTATCAACAAGTACAAAAAGACCGAATATGTGGCGGTGGAATATCCTCCCACAAGCGAGATCATGGCAGACCTTGACGGGCTTTATAAAGAGCTTGGCAGTGTTCTGTCGGAGTTGGGAGGATTGCTGAATGGCTAAGTTTCTTGACGTGTTTGAAGATGTTACAAAACTCGGCACAAAAGTTCCGACAGATGAGTACCTCGACAATGGTGATTATCCTATAATTGATCAGGGACAAGCATATATTTCAGGTTGCAGAAATGACGATACAGGACTATTCACTGATATTCCTGTAATTATCCTTCGGAGATCATACAAGAGTATTAAAATATGTCGATATGCCGTGTTTTTTAGGTGCTGATGGAGTAAAACTGTTAAAGTCAAAAGACAAAACAGCAGACTATAAGTATCTATACTATGCTCTGTGCAATGCAAAAATTCCAAATACAGGCTATAATAGGCACTTTAAGTGGCTGAAAGAAGTCGAAATTCCTATGCCTGATGTCAAAACTCAAAAGCAAATTGTATCAAACCTCGACAAGGTAACCAACACAATAGACCTCTGCAACGCTATCCTTGAAAAGCTTGATCTGCTTGTCAAATCACGGTTAGACACTACTAATGTCACTACAAACCGAATGAGAACAGAGCGAAGAACTTACACCCGCAAAGCCCGATAATACCGCATTTCTCAGCCGGTTGACCGCACGGCTGCCAGCTGCGGCTTGTTTCCCGCTTCATATGAAAAAGCCGAGAGCCATACTGTTTACAGCCGTTAATATTATTCTGCCGCTAATAAAGCATAACAGCTTTGTCAGCGGCTTTACTTTATATAGGACACAACAGTCCAAAACTTAATATCCTTTTCTCAGGCACTGAAATTTGGTACATTCCATTTTCAGTGCCTTTTTATTTTATAGAATGGAGATGCTGTTATGCGTTCTGCTATGAATCAGAATTGTTCACTTTTGAATCCCGACAACACGATGACAGTCAATCGTCTGCTTGCTCACGCAGTCGGTATGCCCGCCGCCGTTATCTATCTCTTGTAACGGTGGTCTGTCCTGCATTCGGATCGAGACCTTCCATACCGCCTGCGTTGCAGGCTGCGGCACATAACTTTGCATCGGTGCATAGGTCATATCTCCGATTGTTTATTTGTTTTTTTATTATACTATACGGGAGGTTTGTTACAAGTACGCAGTTTTCCGGTGCAGGTATGAAAAAGCTTTCCTATGTCATTAACCATTAGGACTTGTAAAGGAATAAAACCGGCAAAGACGGCGCAGGATGAATCGATCTATACAGAGGCAATAGCATATAAAATATGCTAAAGGCAGGCGGGCTAATAAAACCCGAGGTTTAGCGCCCGGCAAGTTTTTTCTACGCAATAAGAATCGTGAAAGACAAGTCGAAATGTACAGATTATTTTGTAACAGTTCCTTACTGTTCGGCTATGTGCTTCGTCGTTGTCTACGCGCACTCGGGACTTTCACCCGTTAGAATTTGCCCATGTCGGACGAACTAAAAATAAACCGTACACTTTTTACTGTGTACGGCTTTGTTCTGA
>JAILFE010000439.1 GCA_024697725.1 Oscillospiraceae bacterium | reverse complement strand
CTGATCTGGAATAAATAACGATCAAAGTCTTATGCATTGATCACATTTGTGTTTTATCCTCCTAATCCTTAATGCAAAAGGAGCTGCTGCCCGAAAGCAACAGCTCCTTTTGCATATCTTTCAACACAAAATTATACACGTAACAAACGCGGTCAACACAGAACAACCGCTATTCACTAACAACGCGATTCGCCTGCGGGGGCTCCCCGACCAGCGGGGGCTCCCCGTCTATAGGCATCGTAGCGGCGGCGTTAAGTGTTTCGTCCGCTCTTTTCCCCGCAAGGAAGTCATAATATCCCTGTGCCGCGATCATCGCGCCGTTGTCGCCGCAGTACATCAGCGGCGGCAGATACAGCCTGAACCCGTTGTCGCGGCAGCGCTTTTCCATAAGTCCGCGCACCGCCGAATTTGCCGATACGCCGCCTGCAACGGCTATTTTTTTGTACCCGTATTCCCGCGCAGCCGATATCGTCTTGCTCACAAGGATATCGGATATGGTCTTCTGGAACGATGCCGCCATATTTTCAGCATTGATACTTTCGCCGTGCTGTTCGGCATTGTGGGCTATATTAAGCACAGCCGTCTTCAGCCCGCTGAACGAAAAATCATACTCGCTGCCCGTCACAGCGGGATGCGGCAGTTTGTATGCATCCGGGTCGCCGCTCTGTGCGGCTTTATCTATCTGCACGCCTCCCGGATAGCAGAAGCCGAGCACTCTCGCAGCCTTGTCGAAGGCTTCTCCTGCGGCGTCGTCCCTTGTCCTGCCTATTATTTTAAACGAGGTATAATCGAGCACCTCCGCGATGAGCGTATGTCCGCCGCTCGCAACAAGACAGAGATAGGGCGGTTCAAGCTCCGGGTGCGCTATATAATTCGCGGCGATATGCCCCGCGATATGATGCACGGGTACCAGCGGCTTTTTTGCCGCCATTGCCAGTCCCTTCGCAAACGATGTCCCGACCAGCAGCGCCCCGATAAGTCCCGGCGCATATGTGACTGCCACCGCATCTATATCATCAAGAGCAGTACCTGCTTCGCTCAGCGCCGATCTTACCACTTTGAGTATATTTTCCGAATGGCGTCTCGATGCTATCTCGGGGACTACCCCGCCGTATTTCTTATGTTCCTCTATCTGCGTGGAAACTATGTTGGATCTGACGTTCCTGCCGTCCTCCACAACAGCCGCCGCCGTTTCGTCACACGAGGATTCGATCCCAAGTATCAGCATATGCCGCTCCCCTTCACACTTTTTCTCATAACTGCCGCATTTTCGGCAGGCGAGGAATAAAATCCCTTCCTCGTGCCGATCTGTTCAAAGCCGCAGCTTTTATAGAATTCTATCGCCGATGTGTTGCCCTCGCGCACTTCGAGCACCGTTTCGCTGCCCTCCGACGCACCGAGCAGAGCGCGTCCGACGCCCTTTCTGCGGTGAGACAAGGCGACGGCTATCTTTTCTATATATACGCTGCCGTCATATTCGGTATAGACGGCATATCCGAGCAGATCGTTACCGTTGACTGCCGCTATTGATACTGTTCCTTGTGTATCCATAGCAGAACGGAAGCTCTCCTCGCTCCACGGGTCGGGAAAGCATTCCCTTTCAACAGCCGCAATCTGCGCTATGTATTTTTCTTCCGCTCTGACGATATCCATAATCTTTCCTTTATTTCATCTATAAGCTGCCCGAGCTGTGACAGCTTCTCCAGCCGCGAGCATCTGTCGCGGAAGCACGCCGCATCCGGCATACCGCGCAGATAGAACGCACACTGCCTTCTGCACCGCGACATTGCGGTATGCTCTCCGAAAAAACCGACCGAAAGCTCCGCCTGATGATACATCACATCGAGCCTTTCGATGTCGGTCGGAGGAGCATACTCCCTGCCCTCGAAAAAGCAGTCGATCTCGTCAAAGACGAACGGTCTGCCGTATGAACCGCGCCCGATCATGACAAGATCGCAGCCCGTTTTTTCATACATATCCCTTGCAGTTTCCGCCGATACGACATCTCCGTTGCCGATGACCGGTATTGAAACGCTCTGCTTCACCGCTGTGATTACACTGATATCGGCTTTTCCCGAATACATCTGCGTCCTTGTACGCGCATGGACGGCAACAGCCGATGCGCCCGCGCTCTCAGCAGCCTTTGCCGCCTCAACAGCGTTGATATGCTCTCCGTCCCAGCCGCTCCTTATCTTTACGGTGACAGGCACCCCGCAGGAGCCCACCGCCGCACGGACGATCCTATATATCTGCTCTGGGTCCTTCATGAGAGCGCTGCCCGCTCCGCTCTTTACGATCTTCGGCACGGGGCAGCCCATATTTATATCTATGATATCCGGGGAATACTTCATCAGCATACCCGCCGCTTTTCCGATATATTCGGGATCCTCGCCGAAAAGCTGGAGCGCATACGGTCTTTCGTGATCCGTTACGGTGCAGAGCTCCTCGGTGTTCCTGTCGGAATAGCACAGTCCCTTTGCCGATATCATCTCCGACACCATATATGCCGCGCCGTGATCCTTGCAGACATAGCGGTACGCCCTGTCAGCGACCGATGCCATAGGCGCAAGTGCGGCGGTGCGCTTTATCCTGACATTTCCTATCGTTATATAAGGCACGCTCATACTACTATCTTGTCCGGCTCGTTCTTCTTTTCGTATGCGAGCACAGCGGCAGCTGCCGCAGCAGCGAGCAGGAACATCAGCGAAGGCCCGATGCGCGGTCTTATCCTGTGAGAGGAGATATATACCGTACCGGGGTTGTCCTTCCCGCCGAGAGTGAGTATCTGTGCGGGCAGATCGCCGTCTATCGTGATCTCGCGGGAATGCGCCGCAAGTACGCCCTTCATGGCGATCTCCGAGAGCATACATATCGCAGCGGAAGCCAGTGCCGCAGATGTGATATTCTCCAGCGAAGTTCTCATGATGCGCTTTATCGTGTCATTATCGATATCAAAATGATAACCGTTTATATCCATATTTACGACATCCTTTCCGAAAGTATATCCGTGCTTTATCAGGCAAATATATTATAACCCATATTTCCGGAAAATGCAAGTCCTGCTGTTTCACAAAACATTCACAATGTGTGCCCGAACAATTCACAAAGATGCAGTAAAATATATGACAGTGTTTTGCGCGCCCGGGAAAACCGCGGTCGGAATATCGACGATCGTCACAACACCGGATTAAAAATTGTTACAAAACAGTACAGATGTTGAATTATCCTTCTGCCTGTTATATAATTATTTAGTGCAGTTAAAAGCAGACCATGCCGTATATATAAAGGATAACAAAATGAAAAAGGAAAAAAAGAAAAAAAGGAAAAAACTTGTCAGATACAATACGCCGTTTGAAAAGATATGCACTCTCCCCAGCCTTGCAGGGATACTGACATTCTATATAGTGCCGTTCTTTGCCGTGATATACTACGCGGCTGTCGATAACCCGATATCAAAGAAATTTGTCGGGATAATGAATTTCAAGAACCTCTTTACAAACGATGCATTCATCACCGCTTCAAAGAACACGGTCGTGCTCGCACTGATAACAGTGCCTCCTGCGGTCGTGTTCTCAATGTTTCTCGCCATGCTAATGGAATCGAAGATACCGGGAAAGAGCGTTTTCCGCAGTATATTCCTCAGTCCCGTCATGGTGCCTGCGGCTTCTGTCGTGCTGGTGTGGCAGGTGCTCTTCCACTACAATGGAACGCTGAATTCCATATTTGCAAAGCTGTTTTCCCTTGATCCCGTGGACTGGCTGAAATCGGAATACTGCCTTGTGGTAATAGCCGTGCTGTTTCTGTGGAAGAATCTCGGATATAATATGATACTGTTCCTCTCGGCGCTCTCGGGTATGCCGAAAGATCTGCTCGAAGTCGCAGATCTTGAAGGCGCGGGGAGACTGTACAAATTCTTCGCCATCAAGCTGAGATATCTTTCCCCGACGATAATATTCGTCACGATACTTTCCATGATAAATTCCTTCAAGCTGTTCCGTGAGGTATATCTGCTGACCGGCGACCACCCGTTCAACAGACTGTATCTTTTACAGCACTATATGAACAACACCTTCAAATCGCTCGATTATCAGAAGCTCTCCTCGGCGGCGATAGTTATGATGGTGATAATGTCTGTCATAATAGGTGCGCTCATCTTTTTTGACGACAGATTCGGGGGTGACATCGAGGAATGAAGAATGTCTCTAAGGAAGAACAGATCAAGCGCGATCTTAAAAGGGCAAAAAAGCGCCACTCTGCTAAAAAGCGGCGGGATGCGATCATCACAATGCTGCTCACGATATTTGCGCTGATATCCGCTGCTGCATTCATCATGCCGACCGTACTGACGGCAGTAAATTCGTTCATGTCAAAAACGGAGATAAATGCCGATTACGGCGCGGTATTCAGCTCGATAATGCCCGGCAGCAGGACATACATATCCAAGACGATAAATCTGAAATTCATACCGGACAAAGTATCCTTCGACCAGTATAAGACAGTGCTGTTTTTAAGCCCGGATTATATATTCAAATTCTGGAACTCTATGATACTCACCGTACCCGTGGTGCTGTTCCAGACCGCTGTCGCGCTGCTTGCCTCATACGGCTTCGCACGTATGAAGGGAAAGTTCAAGAACGCGGTATTCCTTGTGTATGTATTCCTTATGCTCATGCCCTATCAGGTCACTATGGTGCCGAACTATCTCGTGACAGACAAGCTCGGACTTCTCAACACACGCTGGGCGGTCATACTCCCGGGTATATTCTCTCCCTTCGCGGTATTTCTGCTGACAAAGGTCATGAAGAGAGTCCCGTCCGCGTTCTATGAAGCGGCTATGCTCGACGGGGCGAACGAACTCTCGGTATTTCTCCATGTATATCTGCCCGTGTGCAGAAGCGCCATATTCTCGGTAATGATGCTGATATTCATAGATTACTGGAATATGGTCGAGCAGCCGCTGATACTGCTGTCCGATTCCGCGCTGCATCCGCTCTCGGTATTCCTTTCAAGGATCAATTCCGAAGAAACGGGCATAGCCTTCGCCGTCGCGGTGATCTATATGATACCCGCGCTGCTGATGTTCCTTTACGGCGAGGATTATCTTGTGGAAGGTATCACATATTCCGGCGGCGTAAAGGGCTGATGCCGGATACAAAAAGCTGTGAGGTCTGATGAAAAAGTTACTGAACAAAAAAGCTATGCTCATCATCGGTGCTGCCGATATCCTTCTGATAGGAGCCTTTGCGGGGATAGTACTGCATATGGCGGCAATGGTGAGGAGCGTTTCGCTTCAGCGCGCCGCCGACGAATGGGCAGGAAATTCTCCTTATCCGTATTCCGTCGTATCGGTATACTATGAAGCGCTGAAAGCAATGAATATCAGCGAGATATATTCCCTGCGGAAAAGCATAGAGTCAAAGCTCTCCGAAAAGGGCGTTGATATCCTGAGCGAGGACAGCGACGAGTCCTATGTTGACTGCTGGTACGGAATATCCGACGGCATGGCATATTCTGACAGGACAAAGGGAGAGATAAAGATCTTTTCGGTCGGCGGGGATTATTTTGCGGTACATCCCTACAAGCTCCTTTCGGGCTGCTATATATCTCCGGATGATATAAATATCGACAAGGCAGTCATAGACGACGTTACATCATGGAAGCTGTTCGGCGCGATCGACACCGCGGGAATGACCTTCCGTATCGGGGATGCCGAATTCTATATCACGGGAGTTATAGAAGCTCCCCACAAAAAGAACAGCGATATGAAGATATTCTATGATGAAATGGAAGCCTCCTGTGTGTATATCCCCTTTCAGGCGGATTCCGCAGTATCAGAGCAGGCTTCATCGTTCACGGGATATGATATAATACTCCCCGACAAGATAACGGGATTTGCTCACGGTATCGTAATGGATGCGCTCGGCATCAAGGAAAACACCGCATCTGTCACCTGCAGTGACAGCCGCATAATGCACGATCCGTCGATAAACTGGCAGATCATAAGAAACAATTCAAAGGACATCAGCTCATATGTCAGCCGCAGCAAAAGATCGGTGTTCCCGTTCTACAAGCTCGCAGCCAACAGCGTCGATCTGAAATGCGCCATACTTTACAAGTTTCTGGTGCTGCTTCTTGTCCCGATAGTGATATCCTTCTGCTACTGGCTCGTGGCACTGTATTTATCCATCATACGGCTGAAAAAAGCCATAGTCGGAAAGGTATCCGGAAAGATCGAGGCCAGAAAGCTGGAGAATTATTACAAGACACATAAAAAGACAACTCTTATCAAACCGCAGGCAGATACACGGAGGAATTCTTAAAATGAACAACGAAAACAAAAGGCGAGATATAATAAAGAATATCGCTATAGCTTTCCTGACGCTGATGCTCATACTGATGTTCTTTTCAAACACGATAATGAACTATACCCTTCCCGAGGTGTCGTCACAGTACGCGCAGCACGGCACGATATCCGAGATGATACGCGGCAGCGGAACGCTCGAAACGGGAAAATCCTTCGATGTGATAGTCGGTGAAACGAGGAAGATAAGCGGCGTCAATTTCAAGGCGGGAGATACCGTCGAAAAGGGCGATGTGCTCTATACTCTTGAGGATCAGGAGAGCAAGGAGCTCGACGAAGCAAGAAAGAGCCTCAAGACAATGGAGACCGATTACAGCAAGGCTCTCGTGAATGCGGGAGCAAGCCCTACATACGTTTCCGATATGATAGGTATATCCGCCGCACGTCAGGATCTCGAAGACGCAGAGGAAGAGCTTGAAAACTACGACAGTGAGGATTATCTCAAAAAGAAATACGCTGCCGATTATTACACGATCAGAACGACCGACCGCGAGATCGCAGAGCTTACAAAGGATATCGAAAGCAAGAGCGGTGCAAACGCTCCCGCGGGCGGAAAATACGAATACTATACCGCCTCTGAGCTCGATTCCGCGATCGCTGATACGGATGCCGCAATGACCGCTCTCGATGCCGATGATTATTCGCTTCTCCCGAGAAACTGGTACAACGACCTCACCGCGGCAAAGCAGAAGGTCGATAAGCTCGGCGAAAGCGATGAAAAGACAAAGCTCGAAGGCAAAAAGACCGAGATAGTTTCGTGGATAAATTCACTTGCAACGGATGATATGCTCGATCTCCCCGCAGAGTATTACGACAGGCTCCTCCCCTACAAGGAAGCATATGAGACCGCCAAGGACGAATACGACAAGGCAAAGAAAAAATACGACGACTACAGCGCAAAGATCGGCACTCTCACGGATTACGACCATGATATCGCCGCAAAGCAGCACGAGGTCGATGCAAAGAATCTTGAAATAGAGGAAAACAATGAGGCGATAATAACCGCCTCCATGAGCAGCTCAGAAGCCGAGACAGATATCGACGCTCTCTACAAGAAGGCAAGAACGCTCCAGAACGATCTCAAATACCTCAATGAAGAGCTCAATACCCTCATAAGCAAGAAAATGGCAAATTCCTCGCAGCAGTATAACCTGAAGACCTACAGCTCCAAGCTCGAAAAAGCTCAGGAAAAGCTCAATGACGCAACCGAAGCATATACAAAGAAGAAGAACGAGATCAAGAAAGAGCTTATACAGAAGCTCAACAGCGCAAAGGACGATATCGCCGATTATTCCGCTAAAGACACCGGCTCGGCTCCTCTGAACGAAGCAAAGAAGGAGCTTTCCGCACTGAAAAGCAGCGCAAGAACGGAGCTGAGAAAGACCAAGGAGGAGCTCACCTCACAAAAGACCGTGCTCGAAAACAAGAAGAAGCTCGAAGATAAAAAGGCAGAGCGCGAAAAAGAGGAATCCGATCTTGCTGTAAAGATAGAGACCGACAGGACCACACTCAGAAACAGCATAAAGGATAAGAAGAAGAACCTTGATACTCTCGATGCAGCATTCTCCGACAAAAAGATCACCGACGGCGTAAAGAACGAACAGGACAGGCTCGATCTCGAAGCCAAGGCAAAGGATATCGAGGATCAGAAAGCACTTATAAAAAAGCTCGAGGAAAAGAACATCGGCGCGGTAATAACAGCTCCCGTAAGCGGTGTGATAAGATCTATGACATATACCTCAGGCGAATCCACCGATGCTGCAACAGCAGCCGCTGTCATAGATATGATAGACAAAGGCTTCATACTGAAGCTGTCGGTCAAGAACGAACAGGCGAAAAAGCTCAAGATCGGCTCAAACGCAGAGGTCACCAACAACTACTTCGGAAACGGCGACACACAGGCCATTCTCAGCGCGATAAAAGCGGATCCCTCAAATCCCCAGACAAACCGACAGCTCGAATTCACGATCACAGGCAGTGATCTCAAATCGGGCGACTCGATCTCCGTCCAGATCGGCGCAAAGGGACAGGATTATCCCGTAACACTGCCCAACAGCGCAGTAAGACATGATACTAACGGATATTACGTGCTTGCAGTTGAATCCAAGAGCAGTCCTCTCGGCAGCAGATACTTCGCACAGAGATATTCGGTTGAGGTGATCGTAACGAATGACGTTATCACCGCCGTGAACGGACTTTCCGGAAGCGAATTCGTGATAACGACATCCTCCGAACCCATCAAGGAAGGACAGCAGGTCAAGCTCAGTCAGGAAAGCTGACAAAAACAGTAAAGAATGCGTGAAAATGACCGTCCTTTCGGGCGGTCATCGTATAGCAGACGGCAAAAAGGCGGCAGCCATGATATATAATGGCTGCCGCTTTTTGTTTGTATTCAGACACTGCGCACCGATCACTTATTGATCCTGTTGCCGCATTCAACGCAGAACTTGGCTGTGCTGCTGACTATCTTTGCACCGCACTGATCGCAGAACCTCAGCTTTATGGGCTTTGCGGATTCCGGAGCAGGAGCGGGCTTGACCTCGGTCACCTTATCGGCAGGCTTTGCGGGCTCCGGCTTCTTGACCTCCGGCGCCTTTGTCTCAGCGGGCTTGCCTTCGGGCTTTCTTATCTCGGGCAGCTTGACCTCGACCGGCTTGTCTGCGCTCTTCGCAGTCTCGCCTATCTTGACATCGGCGACCTTTGCGACCTCGGGCACCTTTTCGAGCTTCTTGATCTCTGGTGTCTTAATCTCGACCGGCTTGGTCACGGGAGCCTTTCCATCGATCTTCTTTATCTCGGGAACCGTTATATCCACTTTGATATTTGTGACCTTCTCGGCTATCTTCTCATCGAGCTTTTTCTCCACGGGCTTTGGCGGCTGAGACCTTATTTCTTCCGGTTTTGCAGCGGGTTTCGTATCTGCCGGTTTTGCAGCAGGCTGTTCTGCTGCGGCAGGCTTTGTATCTGCCGGCTTTGCAGCAGATGTCTTGACGATATCCTCTATCGGCTCAACAGGCTTCAGAGGCTTGATAGTATCGTTCATCGGAACGGGCGGAACAGGCGGCAGAGACTTTATCTCCTCACGCACAGCCGGCTCGGCAGACTTGGCAGCGGCAGCATTCATAGCCGCTTCCTCTTCTGCCTTTATCCTTGCTGCATTCTCTTCCTTTTCCCTGAGCTTCTCGGCTTCTCTGTAATCCTTGATATTGGTTAGCAGGAGATTGAGCACACGCGCAACATTTGTGATGCTGTTGCCCTTCAGATTGTTCGGAAGCTCGGTAGTAACACCGTTCGTCTCTTCCATATTGAGAGATCTGTTGAAAAGCACTGTCTTTGCATTGAACTTTTCGATCTCGTTTACCGACTTGACCGTTATGAGACCCTGCTTATTGCATACATATACGCTGTCCATACCGAATACGAATCCCTCTTCGGCACTGTTCTGCGCACCGAGATGAAGAAGTATCGGCAGCTCGTATTTTCCGAGCTTTGCGAATTTCACGCTCATCTTCGAGAAATACGAATCGAACACATTTGAATCGGGAGTGATGAGATGGCTGTCGTTGAGCATATTGTCTGTCATATCCGCGTGCAGCTTCTTGACATATATCTCCCTCTCCGCTCTCTTGTCGGACAGTATCTGATTGTCGCAGGAATTGACATAGCGTATCTTCGAACTGTCGTCGATATCCATCGCCTTGATTTTTTCGATGAGGTCGATTATTTCCTTCATGCTCATGTTGCCGAGATTCCTGCACATCTCGCCGACCTGTTTGTCGTCGTACTGGCGTATCTTCGACCTGACCATGCCCTCATAGCGTCTCTTCATATCCTCGGAGCAGCCGTTGCTGTATTCCTTGACCTTGCGGAGCACTTCAAGGAGCTGTGTCCTGTTGAGATTGCCCATATTCTCGGTGAGAGCGCCGAGATTCTTGATATGGAGCTGATTTGCGGCATCATTGAGCTTTTTGATGTACGGACCGGCATTCTCGTGGGAATATCCCTCGTCCTCGATCTTGCCGAGAGCGGAAGCGATCTGCGGTATCGTAAATGTCTGATATCCTGCGCACAGCTTTTCGAGAGCCGCCTTTTCGAGTTCATCCTCGCGCTTTTCGACCATCCTTATCGTCTCGCTGTACTTGGCGGGAGTAAGGGTAGACTTGCGGTTTTCAAGCTCCTTGCGGAAGGTTTCGAGGCCCTTTTCATCGAGCTTGGCTATGGATGCCATCATCTTGTCGAATTCTTCCTTGTCAAGCGCCTGGATCCTCTTGTCTATGCGTTCGATATAGGACTTGCCCTCGGTCGCATATTCGGGTGTATCGGAGATCTTATGCTTGATCTCAAGCAGCTTTTCCTTGCCGGAGGAATCTATATTCTTGCACAGCGTCTGGAGCTCGGTCTTGATGAGAGCCTGCTCGCGCTGTTCGATCTGTGTGATATATTTTGCTGAAAGCTCCTTGTCGAAGGAATCGCCCTTGAGAGCCTCCTTGAGCTTTGAAAGCTCGGTGCGCGGCATCGAAGGGATGTTCTTGCACAGGTTCTCCAGTTCCTTCTTCATGAGCTGGATCTCCTTCTCGCGTATCTTCTCGATAAATTCCGCAGAGACTTCCTTTGAATACTTCGCGCTGATATCGGCGGTGAGCTTTTCAAGCTCTTCCTTCTTCATGTTCTGGATATTCTTGCACATATCCTTCA
>JAILFE010000424.1 GCA_024697725.1 Oscillospiraceae bacterium | reverse complement strand
AATGACAGCCGCGAGAAGACGATCGGCGGGATCGAAAATGCGATACAGGCGGCAAACCCGGACTATGAAGTCCGCCGTGCATTCACGAGCCAGATCATAATCGACAAGCTCAAGGAGCGTGACAATATCGTTATCGACAATGTTGACGAGGCTTTTGCACGCCTTATTGCCGACGGAGTAAAAGACCTCACGGTACAGCCGACACACGTTATGAGCGGATTTGAGTATGACGATCTCATGGAAGTCGTAAAGGCGAACGCAGATAAGTTCGACATTGTCAGGGTAGGTTCTCCGCTCCTCACAAGCGATGACGACTACAATAACGTTATCGAAGCGATCACAGCCGCAACAGCCGAATACGACGACGGCGAAACAGCTATCGTATTCATGGGTCACGGTACGGAGCACCCGGCAAATGCTACATACGCAAAGCTCCAGACAATGCTCGCTGACGCTGGAAAGAATAATTACTGCATCGGCACGGTAGAAGCTTCGCCGTCTATCGAAGATGTAATTGAATTCGCAAAGAACGGCGGCTACAAGCGCATCGTTCTCGAACCGCTCATGGTAGTTGCGGGCGATCACGCCAACAACGATATGGCAGGCGATGAGGGAGACTCGTGGAAGACTATACTCACAAACGAAGGGTTTGAAGTTGTTCCCGTTCTTCGCGGACTCGGCGAGATAGAAGCTGTCCAGAAGATATATGTTGACCATGTAAAGAACGCGAAGCCCCTCGGAAGCGACAAGCCTGTTATCCTTACGGTAAGTTTCGGAACGAGCTATAATGACAGCCGTGAGAAGACGATAGGCGGCATAGAGAAGGCTATCCAGGACGCGAACCCCGACAAGGAAGTCCGCCGTGCGTTCACGAGCCAGATCATAATCGACAAGCTCAAGGAACGCGACAATATCGTTATCGACAACGTTGACGAGGCATTCGAGCGTCTTATCGCAGACGGCGTTAAGGATCTCACCGTACAGCCGACACACGTTATGAGCGGATTTGAGTATGACGATCTTATGGAAGTCGTAAAGGCGAACGCAGATAAGTTCGATATTGTCAGGGTAGGTTCTCCGCTCCTCACAAGCGATGACGATTACAAGAATGTTGTCGAAGCGATCACAGCGGCGACCGCCGAATATGACGACGGGGATACAGCTATCGTATTCATGGGTCACGGCACGGAGCACCCGGCAAATGCAACATACGCAAAGCTCCAGAGTATGCTCACGGACGCGGGCAAGAAGAACTATTGCATCGGTACGGTCGAGGCTGAACCCTCTATCGAAGATGTAATTGAATTTGCAAAGAACGGCGGCTACAAGCGCATCGTCCTCGAACCGCTCATGGTAGTTGCCGGCGATCACGCTAACAACGATATGGCAGGCGATGAGGAAGACTCATGGAAGACTATACTCACAAACGAAGGATTTGAAGTTGTTCCCGTTCTTCGCGGACTCGGCGAGATCGAAGCTGTCCAGAAGATATATGTCGATCACGTTAAGAACGCAGCGGAGCTTTCGGGTGCTGCTCTTGCTGACGGTGAATATACGATCACCGCAGAGACCGACGCGTCTATGTTCAAGATAGTTGACTGCAGGCTCACAGTTGCAGACGGCGAAATGACAGCGGTTATCACACTCAGCGGTTCCGGCTTCAACTATCTCTATATGGGTACTGCGGCAGACGCAGAAAATGCAGTCGAGATCGATCTTATTGCATTCACCGAAAACGACGAAGGCAAACACGTTTATACGATCCCCGTTGAAGCTCTCGACAAGCCGATCAAGTGTGCGGCACAGAGCCTAAAGAAGGGAACATGGTATGACCATGAGATAATCTTTAAGTCTGAAAGCATAGCATAAAGAATAATGATGAATGAATTTGTTTACCGCGGCGGAAAGTATCTCCGCTGCGGTTATACGACCGGTTCATGCGCAGCCGCAGCCGCAAAGGCTGCGGCAATATGCGTTTTATCGGGGCAGAAGATCACAGCTGTCGAATTGCCGACACCGAAAGGCATAACGCTCACGCTCGATGTTCTTGATGCAGAGATCATCAATAATTATGCAGTCTGTGCAGTAAAAAAAGACAGCGGGGACGATCCCGATATCACAAACGGCATACTCGTATACGCTAAGGTCACAAAGACCGAAAGCGGCATCACGATAACCGGAGGCAAGGGTATCGGAAAGGTGACAAAGCCCGGTCTCGATCAGCCTGTAGGCGAATACGCTATAAATTCAGTTCCGCGTAAGATGATAACCGGAGCTGTTTCGGAGATCGCCGCAGGATACCGATATAACGGCGGATTTGAAATAGAGATAAGCATACCCTGCGGTGATGAGCTTGCAGAAAAAACATATAATCCGCGCCTGGGTATCGTTGGCGGCATCTCTGTCATCGGCACGAGCGGGATAATTGAACCTATGAGCAATGCCGCACTCGTTGACACGATACGCACGGAACTCAATATGAGAAAAGCCGAGGGGTACGAGAACGTATTCTTCACTCTCGGAAATTACAGTGAAAATTATATCGCGCGCGAGCTCCCGTTCGATGTAGAAAAGAGCGTCAAGTGCAGCAATTTTATCGGCGACGCGATCGACATAGCGGTTGAACTGGGCTTTCGCGGGGTATTGATAATCGGACATATAGGAAAACTCGTAAAGCTCGGCGCAGGGATAATGAACACTCACTCCGCGCAGGCTGACGGAAGAATGGACGTGCTCGTGACCTGCGGTGTTCTTGCGGGCGCGGATACAGGTACGCTGCAGAAGCTCCCCGACTGCGCTACAGTCGATGCGGCGCTCGATATTCTTGACGCGGCGGAATATACGCAGAAGACGCTCGATATACTCGCGGTGCGTGCAGCGTATTATCTTGAAGCAAAAGTCAAGGGTGCGCTGAAGATTGCTGCTGTGATGTTCTCTGACAAGCACGATATACTTGTAAAAACATCCGGCGCGGACGACCTCATAAACACGATAAAGGACGAATACAATGGTTGATTTTGTTGGTGCAGGCTGCGGCGCGGCAGACCTTATAACTGTTCGCGGAATGCGGCTTATACAATATGCTGATGTGATAATTTTCGCCGGTTCGCTCGTAAATCCTGAACTTCTCGGATACGCAAAGAAAGACTGCGATATATATAACAGCGCGGAAATGTCGCTTGATGAGATAATAGATGTGATGAAAAAAGCCGAGACAGAGAATAAACATACAGTACGGCTCCAGACAGGCGATCTGTCAGTCTTCGGTGCTCTCCGCGAACAGGCGGACAGGCTCGATGAACTCGGGATAGAATACAGCATTACACCGGGAGTAAGTTCTATGTTCGGTGCTGCCGCGGCTCTTAAAGCGGAATACACCCTGCCCGGAGTGTCGCAGTCGGTGATAATTACTCGCATGGCAGGACGCACAGAAGTCCCCGGACGCGAAAGCATTGAGAGCTTCGCAGCGCATGGCTCAACTATGGTAATATTTCTCAGCGCGGGAATGACCGGGGAGCTTTCGGAACGTCTTATTTCCGGCGGATACAGACCGGAAACCCCCGCCGCGATAGTATATAAGGCAAGCTGGAAAGACGAAAAAGTGATGCGCTGCACAGTCAGTACACTGCATGAAACGGCTCATGAAAACGGGATAAAAAAGACCGCGCTCATCATTGTCGGGAACGTCCTCGGCAGTGATCATGAACTCTCGAAACTTTATGACAAGACGTTTGAAACTGAGTTCAGAAAGGCAGAGAGATGAACACAGCGATAATTTCATTCACCGAGGACGGTCGATTGATCTCGGAACGGCTTGCGGCGGGAATGTCCGGCTGTACGCGGTTCTGTTTTCATAAGCACAGCGATGAAAACGCTGAAGCTTTTACTGAATTGTCGGTACTCATAACGGATATATTCGGCAGATACGACGCGCTTGTATTTATAAGCTCGGTCGGAATCGCTGTTCGTGCTGTTGCTCCATACATACGTTCAAAGCTCACCGACCCTGCGGTGACATCTGTTGATGACAGCGGCAGATTCGCAGTATCTGTTCTCTCGGGTCATATTGGCGGTGCAAATGAACTGACAATAAATATCGCGAAGATCATAGGCGCGGTACCGGTGATAACCACATCAACGGATACGCACGGGCTGTTCTCGCCTGATATTTTTGCAAAGAAAAACTCTCTCGTGATAACAGATATGAGCGCAGCAAAAGCCGTTGCATCGGCTGTTGTAAACGGTGAGAAGGTCGGTTTGAAATGCGCTTATCCGCACTCGGAAATACCCGGTGAATTGTCCGGATGTGACAGCGGGAAGATCGGTATATGCATATCGGGAAATGCAGACGACAAGCCGTTTGATACAACGCTGAACCTGCTTCCTGAAAATATCGCGGTCGGGATAGGCTGTAAAAAAAATACGCCTTGTGACGCGATAAAAAAGCATATCCTGAGCGTTTTTTCGGACAACGGACTTGATATCCGCAGACTTTCGGCTGCTGCGACAATAGACATAAAAGCAGAAGAACCGGGGCTGATAGGGTTTTGTGAGGAATACGGACTTGTGCTTAAAACATACACAGCGGACGAACTGATGAGCGTTACGGGCGATTTCACACATTCGGATTTCGTCGAAAAAACGACAGGCGCGGACAATGTATGCGAACGTGCGGCTGTATGCGAGGGCGGCAGGATCATCATTCCGAAAACTGCGCAGAACGGAGTAACAGCCGCTGTTGCTGAAATGCCCGTATTTATTGATTTTGAAAGGAAAGATACCTGATGCTGTATATAGTCGGTATCGGCTGCGGAAGCGCCGAAGGAATGACAGGCGAAGCGAGAGATGCGATAGAACGCAGCTCGCTTATCGTCGGATACACGGTCTATAACGAGCTGCTGCGCCCGGTCTTCCCGGACAAGAAATACCATGAGACAGGAATGAGGCAGGAAAAAGAGCGTGTGATCTTTGCGCTTGAACAGGCAGCCTGCGGACTTGACGTATCGCTCGTATGCAGCGGTGATGCGGGAGTATACGGAATGGCGTGTCTTGCTTACGAGCTTGCGGAGAATTACCGGGATGTACAGATAAAGGCAGTTCCGGGTGTCACTGCGGCACTTTCCGGTGCGGCACTTCTCGGCTCGCCGCTCACAAATGACTTCGCGGTGATAAGCCTTTCCGATCTGCTCACACCGTGGGAAATAATAGAGAAACGTGTTGAAGGTGCGGCAATTGGTGATCTCGCGATCGCAATATATAATCCGATGTCGCACAAGCGCACGGAAAATCTGCGCAAGGCGTGTGATATAATACTGAAATACCGTGATGCGGATACCCCATGCGGTATTGCCACAAACATCGGGCGCGAAGGTGAGAACTGCAGGATACTCACTCTCGGTGAACTGAAAGATTCGGTCGTGGATATGTTCACGACAGTGTTTATCGGCAGCTCAGCGACCCGTATCATAAACGGTAAACTCGTGACGCCGCGGGGATACAGACTATGAGAAAAATACTGATCTTCGGCGGCACGACCGAGGGCAGAGAGCTCGCAGGATGGTGCGTGTCGGAAGGTATAGCCGCTGATGTTTCGGTGACTACCGACTACGGCGCAAAACTTCTCGGGAACGGCGATATGCTGAATGTATTCACGGGAAAACTTGACTGCGGTGAGATGAAATCGCTGATAAATTCGGGCAATTACGCTGCTGTTATTGACGCGACTCATCCCTATGCGGCAGAAGCGACAGCAAATATCCGTGAAGCGTGCTTCGGTACAGGTATTTCATACTACCGTCTGACACGAGAGGAATGTGCAATTTCGGGAACGTGCGCCGAGAGCCTTGATGAGCTTGTAATAATTCTGAACAAGACCGATAAGATCATCCTCTCGACACTCGGAAGCAAGGAATTTCCGGTTTTTACAAAAGTAAACAGCTATAAGGAGCGGGTGTGGTTCAGGGTATTGCCGTCGCGGGAGACAGCGGAAATGTGTGTGAACTGCGGTATAGATGAAACACATTTAATAGCAGAAAAACCGCCGTATTCCGTTGAAGATAACATACGTCATATCAGACAGAGCGGAGCTGAAATACTCGTGACGAAAGAGTGCGGCATCAAGGGCGGTTATCCAGAAAAGATCGAAGCCGCAAAAATATGCGGTATCGGAACGGTAACCGTAAAACGCCCTGCAGACAACGGATATACGTTTGATGAGCTTACGGAGATAATAAGGAAGAGCATATGAAAATATATATTGTCGGTATCGGCATGGACGGCGGAAAAACGCTGACCGCCGAGGCAGGAAAAGCGATAAAAAACGCAGATGTGATAATAGGCGCAAAGCGTATGACAGAACAGTTCGCAGCATCCGGCAAAACTGTATTTGAAAGCTGGAGACCGGACGAGATACACGCATATATCAACGGCTGCGGCAAGGATTCAGCGGCTGTCCTTATGTCCGGGGACTGCGGTTTTTTCAGCGGTGCAAAAGCGCTTGTTCATCAGCTTACGGGATATGATACGGAGATCATCCCGGGCATTTCAACGCCTGTTTATCTGTGCGCAAAACTCGGTATCACATGGCAGGATATGCAATTTGTGAGCCTGCACGGGACAGACGCGAACATCGCCCTGAACGTGCGGCGAAACGCTAAATGCTTCTTCCTGCTCGGCGGGAATGTTACACCCGCGGATATCTGCAGGCGACTTTGCGGATATGGCATGAGCGGTGTGACCGTGCATATCGGAGCGCGGCTCGCGTACCCAGAAGAGTGCATAATAAGCGGTCCTGCGAGTGAACTTACAGATGTGAGCTGTGACGGGTTGTGCGCTGTGATAACCGAAAATCCGAAGCCCGAAAACTGCATCCGCACCGGCATACCTGACAGCGGATTTGAACGCGGGAATGTTCCGATGACAAAATCCGAAATACGTGCGGTACTTGCCTCGAAGCTTGAAATATGCTATAATGATACTGTATGGGATATCGGCTGCGGTACTGGCTCGGTCAGCGTGGAATGTGCGCTCGCGGCATATGACGGGACTGTTTTTGCCGTTGACAAAAACGATGAAGCGGCAGCACTTACAGAGCTAAACGCTCGGAAATTCGGCTGTGACAATATTCGTGTCATACGCGGGGCTGCTCCCGGTGTGCTGAATGAACTGCCCCGTCCCGGAAAGGTATTTATCGGCGGCGCGAATGGCAATATTTCTGCGATACTTGACGCAGCGCTTGAAGATAATAATTATCCGAAAACAGTCATCACCGCCGTATCTGTAGAAACGCTGAATGAAGCCGCAGAAGCCGTGAAAGCGCATAACATGATACCGGAAATAACGCAGATATCTGCGGTACGTTACAAAAAACTCGGAAAGCACACAATGCCCGATACACAAAATCCTGTTTATATCATCGAGGGGACGTTTCTATGAAGCGCATTATAATCGCGGGAACGCACAGCGGCTGTGGAAAAACGACGATCACCTGTGCTGTACTCGCGGCTCTGAAAGCACGCGGAATGAATGTTACGGCGTTCAAGTGCGGTCCCGATTACATTGACCCGATGTTCCACCGTGAAGTGATCGGCGTTCCTTCATACAATCTTGACAGCTTTTTCTGCGATGATGACACCCTGAAATATCTGCTTAATGAACACGCGCAGAACAGCGATATCGCAGTTATCGAAGGCGTAATGGGATTCTATGACGGAGCAGACGGGCGCGGCTCTGCTTACTCGCTTTCGCAGATAACAGACACACCCGTAATTATCGTTATCGACTGCCGCGGGATGAGTGATTCGATAGGCGCGGTCATGCGCGGATTCCTCGGATACAAGTGCCCGAACAACATTGTCGGTTTTATTTTTGACCGGCTTTCCGAAAGACTGATACCTCTTGCGAAAAAGCTGTGTGAAGAGCTGGGGACGCAGTATTTCGGATTCTTTCCAAGAACGGATATAACTATAGAGAGCAGACATTTAGGACTTGTGACTGCTTCGGAGATCGAGGATATAAAACAGAAGCTGTTGCAGCTCGGAAAGTTCGCTGAAAAAAGTATATGTTTAGATGATATTACCGGTATCTCCGCGCCGGAACTAACGGGATACAAGGCTCCCGTGTTCCCGGAAGTGCCCGCTAAAGCGCCTGTTGTCGCTGTTGCGAAAGACAGCTCGTTCTGCTTTATTTATGATGATAACATTGAAATTCTTCGGAAGCTCGGCTGTGTGATAAAATACTTCTCGCCGCTTGAAGACAGCAAATTCCCGGATGACGCGGACGGTCTTTATCTGTGCGGAGGCTACCCCGAGCTGTACGCTGAACGGCTTTCCGCAAATACGGATATGCTTGACAGTCTTCGCGAAAAGATATCGGGCGGACTTCCGACAATTGCGGAGTGCGGCGGGTTCATGTATCTTCACGACATATTTACGGATATGGACGGGAATGGATACGGCGGCGTCGGTGTGATACGCGGAAAGGCTTTCAGTACCGACAGATTGCAGCGTTTCGGATATATAACGCTTACTGCGGAAAAAGACGATCTGCTGTGTAAAGCTGGTGGGAAATTCCGCGCACACGAGTTTCACTATTTCGACAGCACGGACTGCGGAAGAGATATGACCGCACGCAAATCTGACGGACGTGAATGGAGATGCGTCCACACAAACAGCACTTTGTATGCGGGATTCCCGCACTTGTACTTCTACTCTGATATAAATACAGCCGGGAGATTTGTTTCGGCGTGCATCAATTACAAGGTGAAAAATGAACAGAATAAATGATATAAAACCTTCCGACAGATCGGTATACAATGCGGCAAAAAAGCGTTGGGACAGCATAGCAAAGCCTCTCGGAAGTCTCGGACTTTTTGAGGACGCTGTATGCAGGATAGCTGCAGTGCATGGCACTCCCGATGTTGATATAAGCCGCCGTACAGCAGTTGTTTTCTGCGCCGACAACGGTGTTGTATGTGAGGGAGTCTCACAATCCGACAGTTCGGTCACTGCGCTCTGTGCGCTTGAAATAGCAGAGGGCAGGTCGAATATCAACGCACTTGCGAAGGCATACGGCGCAGACGTGACTGCAATAGATATCGGCATTTCAGAAGATATGGACTGCGCCGATCTTATCAATAGAAAAATATCACACGGCACGAAAAATATCGCTGTCGGTGCGGCTATGACAAGAAAAGAAGCCGAATTCGCGCTATGCGTCGGAATGGACATTGTGAAAGAACTGAAAGTATCCGGTGTAAATATCATCGTGAGCGGCGAAATGGGTATCGGAAATACGACGACCTCTGCGGCGATCGCTTCGGTGCTGCTCGGACTTGCACCGAGAGAAGTCACAGGGCGCGGCGCGGGACTTGACAGTGCGGGACTTGCACGGAAAACAGCGGTCATTGAACGCGCTGCAAAAGTAAATGATCCCGATAAAAATGATCCGCTCGATGTGCTTGCAAAGCTCGGCGGATTTGATATTGCGGGAATGGCAGGACTGTTCCTCGGAGGCGCTGTCTGTCATATCCCGATCGTTATCGACGGCGCTATCTCGGCAGTTTCGGCACTGCTCGCAAAGCGTATCGCTCCCGATTGTACAGACTATATGCTCGCGAGCCACGTTTCTGCCGAACCGGTCGGAAAACTGCTGCTCGATGCGATCGGACTCAGACCCGTGATAACCGCACAGATGCGGCTCGGCGAGGGTACGGGCGGCATCATGCTGCTGCCGCTTCTTGACGGCGCACTTAGTATATACCACAATGCACACAGGTTTGATGATATAGGTCTGGAAAGGTATACAGAAAAGAAATGATGACACTGATAACAGGCGGCGCGAAGTGCGGTAAATCACACCTTGCGGAGAGGCTGCTCGATGATTTTACGGATAATAAATATTATATTGCGACTATGGAGCCGTTCGGCGAAGAAGCGTCAGCGGCGATCGCAAGACACCGCAGGATACGCGCCGGCAAGGGTTTTGAAACGAAAGAAAAGTATACATCCCTTCACGAGCTGGAATTGCCGGGAAAATCTCATATACTGCTCGAATGTATAGCAAATCTCTGCGCAAATGAGATGTTCGGCGGCAGTGAGATATGCGACCCGACGGACAGTATAATGCGCGGGACAGAGCATCTTAAAAGCCGCGCGGAAACTCTCGTAATAGTCACCAACAATGTCGGCTCGGACGGCATTGACTACAGCAAGGAAACCAACAGATACATCGAAGTTATGGGACGTGTGAACAGGCTTATCGCGGATATCTCCGACAATGTGATCGAGTGTGTTTACGGCTTTCCCGTAATACTGAAAGGTAAATTATGATAGTTCTGAGATCTCTTGCGAGTGCATTCCTGATGTACTCGCGGATACCGATGCCGCAGGTGGAATGGAAGGAAGAAAACAGGCGTTACGCGCTTTGCTTTTTTCCGCTTATCGGCGCAGTCATCGGCACTCTGCTGCTGCTCTGGGAGTATGTCTGCGGGCTGATTGATATAGGATTATCCGTAAAAGCGGCTGTGTGTGTACTGCTCCCGATACTTGTCACAGGCGGTATCCACATCGATGGATTCTGCGATATGACTGATGCGCTTGCGTCTTGCGCGGACAGGCAGAAAAAACTTGCAATAATGTCCGACCCCCATATCGGCTCGTTTGCTGCGATCGGGCTGTGCTCGATGCTGTTATTGCAGTTCGCGCTGTTCTGCGAAGTCGGAAACTATGCGGTGATCGCTGTTGGCTATGTATTGTCCAGAGCACTTAGCGGACTTGCGGCAGTGAAATTAAAATCGGCGAAAAGCGAGGGTGCTCTGCAGAATTTTGTGAAACCCGCGCATAAAAGAATAACTATTGCGGCACTTGCGCTGGTTATTATCTTGTGTATTACGGTAATGCTGTTTATCGGCTTTTGCGAGGGCATTTCGGTCTGCATTGCCGCTGCTCTGTGTCTTGTGATATACAGATCTGCGGCATACCGTAATTTCGGCGGTATAACGGGCGATACCGAAGGCTGGTATCTCCGTATAACGGAGACCGCGATACTTGCGGCAGTCTTTACAGCGGAGAAAGTGGTGATGATCCTATGATAATGATAACCGGCGGAGCGTTTCAGGGCAAGACTGACTACATGAAAAAACGGTTCTCGCTGACCGATGACGATATTGCCGACGGCGGGAGATGTGAAATATCAGAGCTTTCAAAATCGCGATATATAAAGCACTACGAACTTGCTGTCAGGCGTATGATCCCGGAAAATATCGACCCGCTTGCATTCACCGAAGGACTTGAATGCGAGGCAATAGAACTGAACGAGATCGGCTGCGGGATAATCCCGATTGACAAGAATGAACGCGAGTGGCGAGAGATGACGGGCAGAGCGGGCTGTATCATTGCAGAAAAAGCATCCGAGGTAGTCCGTGTCTGCTGCGGGATACCGACTGTGATAAAAGGAGAAAAGCATTGACTATCAATTTTATCCGACACGGCAGGACTGCCGGGAACCTCGAAAAGCGCTATATCGGGCGTACCGATGAACCGCTCTGCGATGCGGGTATCAGCGAACTCAAAAGCACTTCTTATCCCGACTGCGATATCGTTATTTCAAGTCCGATGAAACGCTGTGTCCAGACTGCCGCGCTCATATATCCCGACAAGAAGATCATGACATACGATGATCTGCGCGAGTGCGATTTCGGCGATTTTGAAGGAAAAAACCACGCAGAGCTCAACGGTGACCCGGTATATCAGAAATGGATCGATAACGGCGGTCTCGGCACTTTCCCGAACGGCGAGGACAGCACGATGTTCCGTATACGAAGCGTGAACGGATTTCTTAAAGCCGTGGGAGATAACAATACATCCGGTGTGATCTCATTTGTTGTGCACGGCGGAACGATAATGTCTGTGCTTGAAAAGCTTGCCGTTCCGCACCGGGAATTTTACGAGTATATTACAGAAAACGGACACGGATATGTGACCGTTTATGACGGAGAAAAAATAGAGATAACAGATAAAATATGAACTTTGTGATACCAATACTGCCGCTCATCATCGGCTTTCTGCTCGATGCTCTGATCGGCGATCCATACAGTCTGCCGCACCCGATAAGGCTTATCGGGCGGCTCATATCGGCTCTTGAAAAGCTCGTCCGCGATCATTTTATCGACCTCACTGCGGGTGGAGTATTTCTTGCGCTCACGGTGCTTGTTCTTTCTGCGGGAACGGCGTTCGGGGTGCTGTTCCTGTGTTATCGGGTGAACGTCTGGCTCGGTATCGCTGTCGAAAGTGTTTTGTGTTATTACATGATCGCGGCGAGATGCCTGCAGAAAGAAAGCATGAAGGTATATATTGCGATATCGGAAAACGACACGGAAAAGGCGAGGAAAGCTGTCTCTATGATAGTCGGACGGGATACGGCTGTGCTCGACCGGGACGGTATAATCCGTGCGGCAGTAGAGACCGTGGCGGAGAATACCTCCGACGGTGTGACCGCGCCGGTGATTTATATGGCGCTTTTCGGTGCTGTCGGCGGATTCTTCTACAAAGCCGCTAACACTATGGATTCGATGATCGGCTATCGTAACGAAAAGTATGAAAAGCTCGGAAAGTTTGCGGCGAAACTTGATGATCTGCTGAATTATATCCCATCGAGACTGACCGCACTTGTAATGATACTGTCATCATTCATCCTCGGATATGACGGAAAAAACGCCTTGAAGATATGGCGGCGCGACAGGCGAAAGCACGCGAGCCCGAACTCCGCACAGACCGAGTCCGTTTGCGCGGGAGCGATGAACATAAGGCTCGCGGGGGACGCTTATTACTTCGGAGAGCTGCACAAAAAAGAGTACATCGGCGACGATATACGCCCGATAGAAAACGAGGACATACGCCGTGCGAATAAGCTGATGTATGCTGCATCAATAATTATTCTGATAATCTTTTCTGCATTGCGGACTGTGATATACTGCCCTCTGCTTCAGAATGTCCGATGACATTTTGAAATAGCGCGTAGTATCTATGGGAGAATTTTTTATGGTGAACGAACACGGCGGCGATATCTACGGCCGCGATATAAAACTTGATTTTTCGTCAAACCTGAACCCGCTCGGTATGCCGGAAAATGTTAAGAAAGCTGCTGCTGCGGCGATCGCGGACAGCGGCAGATATCCCGATGCTTATTGCCGCGAACTGACAAAAAAGCTGTCGGAATATGAAAATACAAAAGCTGAGAACATAGTCTGCGGTAACGGCGCGGATGATCTTATATATCGTATTGTTCACGCTCTGAGACCGCGCACTGCTATCATTGCTGAGCCGACATTTTCGGAGTATGCGAAGGCTTTGCGTGAGGTCGGCTGCATGGTCACGGAATATGAGCAGGATGATATTCCCGCAGCTCTGAACGCCGGAGCTGATATGCTTATACTCTGCAACCCTGACAACCCCACAGGCCGCATGATACCGAAGGATAATCTTGGATATATATGCAGAATATGCGCAGAAAACGGCACTGTTTTCCTTTGCGACGAATGCTTTATCGACCTGTGCGAAAACGGACATGAGCGCAGTGCAAGACAGTTTATGAATGAGAACATCATCGTGCTGAAAGCCTTCACAAAGACTTATGCAATGGCGGGTCTGCGTCTCGGTTATGCGATATCGGGAAGCACTGAGCGAGCGGCAAAAATACGTAGATCCGGACAGTTCTGGAGCGTATCAACAGTTGCACAGGCGGCGGGGATCGCGGCCCTGGGCGAACGTGAGTATATTGAGCGGGCAAGGAGAATTATTTCGGAAGAACGAAAATATCTGTCAGATGAACTCGGGAAAATTGGTTTTGAAGTTTATCCTTCCGACGCAAATTACATTCTGTTTCGCTCTAAATATCCGCTTGACGAATTGCTTCTGAAAGAGGGCATACTGATACGAAACTGCAATAATTACAGCGGTCTCGGTGACGGATATTTCCGCACTGCGGTCAGGCTTCACGAGGAAAATGCCGCACTTATCGAAGCAATAGAAAGGGTCACGAAATGGCAAAAAACATAATGCTTCAAGGAACGATGTCGAACGTCGGCAAAAGTCTGCTTACGGCGGCGCTCTGCCGTATCTTCCGACAGGACGGATATTCTGCGGCGCCGTTCAAGTCGCAGAATATGGCGCTGAATTCATACATTACAAAAGACGGTCTCGAGATTGGGCGGGCACAAGCGATGCAGGCGGAATGCGCCGGACTTGAACCTTCTGTGCTTATGAACCCGATACTTCTGAAGCCGACAACAGATGTAGGCTCTCAGGTCATCGTGAACGGGAAAGTACGCGGAAATATGAGAGCAACAGAGTATTTCCGGCACAAGAAGGAGCTTATCCCCGATATTCTCGCGGCTTACAATGCCCTCGCGGAGAAGCACGACATCATCGTTATCGAGGGCGCGGGAAGCGCCGCAGAACTCAATCTCAAAGCTGACGATATCGTGAACATGGGGCTTGCGAAGCTCGTTGACGCGTCGGTACTGCTGGTCGGTGACATCGATCGCGGCGGCATATTCGCACAGCTCCTTGGCACTCTGATGCTCATAGAGGACGACGAAAGAGCACGGATAAAAGGGCTCGTTGTCAACAAATTCCGAGGAGACAAAGCTATATTCCAGAGTGGTGTTGATATACTCGAACAGCGCGGAAACGTGCCTGTAGCAGGTATTGTGCCGTACATAAAGTGCGATATCGAGGACGAGGACAGTCTTTCCGACAAGCTCGGAAACGGCTCTGTTAACGGTATCATCAACATAGCTGTGATACACCTTCCGCACATATCGAATTACACCGACTTCGATGTATTTTTGCAGTACAGCGGGATTTCGGTGCGCTATGTCACGAGATATGCCGACCTCGGTGAGCCGGATATGATAATGATCCCAGGAACGAAAAGCACTATCGCGGATATGCGCTGGCTTCGTGAGGCCGGATTTGAAGCAGCAATAAAAAAAGCCGCTGCGAAGGGCGTCCCCGTATTCGGTATTTGCGGCGGTTATCAGATGCTCGGAAGAAAAATAGCCGACCCCGGGAACTCCGAGGGCGGCGGTGAGACAGAAGGCATTGGTCTGCTCAACACAGAGACCGTGTTCTCTTCAGAGAAGCACCAGACGCAAACGACCGGAAATTTCGCACAAGTCGGAGGAGTGCTGTCGGCACTGTCCGGGCTGAAATTCACGGGCTACGAGATACACATGGGCGAAACTTCGGGAAATGCAGTTCCACTTCTCGACTGCGGCGGTGCGTATTCAGGCAGTGTCTATGGATGCTACATCCACGGCATTTTTGATGAACCTGATGTGTCTTCTTCAGTGATAAAAACGCTTTATGAACGGAAAGGGCTGCACTTTGACGGCTCCGGCATTGACCGCAGAACCTATAAGGAAAAGCAGTTCGACATACTTGCGGACGAGGTGCGGAAAGCTCTTGATATGGAGCTTGTCTACAGGATACTCGATCAGCGCTCATAGACAGTATACAGCATAGCATTCACAATGGCGGCGGCAACAGTGCTTCCGCCTTTTCTGCCTTCTGCAACTATGTACGGGACTCCGGCGGTCATGATGAGCTTCTTCGCCTCAACGACATTCACAAATCCCACTGGAGCCCCGACTATCAGTGCGGGGCTTATTATCTTTTCCGATATCAGCCCGTGAAGACGTATCAGCGCAGTAGGCGCGTTGCCGACTGCGTATATCAGCGTTCTGTCCGCGAACATCTCCGCCGCTTTATCAACAGAAACGACGGCTCGTGTTACGCCCTGTGCTCTTGCTTTCTCAGCAACATCGGGGTCGGACATAAAACAATGCAGCTCACATCCGAGCTTTTTGCAGGCGGGCTTGCTTATACCGGCGAGCGCCATCTGCGTATCGGTGACGATGACCGCACCCGATCTCAGCGCGGCTATACCGATCTCCGCAGCTTTATCTGAAAAACGCAGATTATCCTTGTAATCGAAGTCCGCCGTTGTATGCACACAACGTTTCACAATGAGCTTTTCGTGCTCCGAGAACGCGGACATATCGCCTATCTCGCTCTCTATTATCTCCATACTGCGGCGTTCGATATCGGCAGGTAGAATATTTTCAATTTTCATGATCGTGATCTCCGTAGTTTTATTCTTTATATTTATTATACACTGCTTTACTTCAATATTCAAGTATTATCAAGACGTGATACTTCATCATGTAATCAACCTGAAATCGCTTCAGTATGGTATATTCTCTCACCCGGTAATAATCGGGAACCAGCCGTATCCGATCTATGCCTTCTGCAAAATAATTGCATAATACACATCAACCGACATATCCTTGTTATATACCTCATATATCCGTCCTGCCAGGATTATACTGTGCTCATCCGCATAATCGCGCAGCATACGATGAGCTTTCCAGACCTTTGAAAAGCCGCCCCTGAATTTGATATGGATACATTTCTCTTCGGATATTTCGAGTACATCATCTCCTGTGTGTTCCGAAACAGGAAGACAGGTTTTCATCGAAAAACTTTCATTATCGAGACCGTCGTATATAACAAAATGATCTCCTGAAATATTCAATACTTCACGGGATGCTCTCTCATACAGTTTTCCTACCGACATCCCGAGATCTTCTCTTTCGGTATTTTCGCAGATATAGATACAGTTACATCTTTCAAATGACCTGTGATCGATAAGTTCTTCGTTTGATCCGGAATTATCGTGTTCCGTGCCTGTTTTGTAAGCCTTCATCTCACTGAGAAGCTGATCTGTCTCTTTTATCCTGCCTTCTATTATTTCTGTTTCACTCGCATTTCCATCAAGAATCTGTCTGATCTCAAACAAAGACAATCCCAGCTTTCGGAAGCGTTTTATCTTTTCAAGTGTTTCAAGCTGACTTTCATCGTAATAGTGATAGCCGTTATCTTTATTGATATACACAGGTATGAGAATCCCTTCTTCTTGATAGAGCCTGAGAGCTTTTCTGCCGACATTACCCATTACCGCAAACTGCCCTCTTGTTATCATTGTCCCGCCACCTTCTTTCTGCGGACTTTTCCCGCAATACTTAAAAAGCCGATATGCAGCGGAAGAATATTGTAGAGCGGATAATGCTCATATTTCTTGTATCCGTCCCTGCGGTAAAATTTTCCGACCGCATCGCATATCGAAGCAATGCAGTTATCGTTCAGATCTTTTCCGAGTTCTTCGGATGCATATTTTGGTGCTCCGATATAGCCGTATTCTCCCATTGCCGCGATCTGCCGCTTTCTGAATATCATATCTTTGTCGGTTATTTCCGAATCCGGCATATCCCTATAACAGTCTCTGACATAACACGGATCGATATCAAGCATACTTGATGTCTCTATCCATCCCGCATGATAATCATTTCCGTGTTCCTTTTCAAATTCTTCGAGACGGGGCGTTCTTTCCGCCGATACACCCATAAATATCTGTCCCATAGGCGCGATCACGCAAAGTCCGTTTCTTTTATTGATCTTTCTTACAGCCTTCTCAACGGCGATCTGATGCTGCGGATCTGCATGAGAAGCTATGACTGCAATATTCCTGAATCCCATGCAACATATGCTTTCCAGAACAGCAAAAGTCACTTCATAAGTCGTTTTCATCGAAAAGTGTATCGAACCGTAAAATTCATTCACCGAAGCGGATGCGACCGGAAAGGACGGCAGAAAAAAGCACTCTGTACCGAGTTCCTGCTCAAGTTTCCTCATAGCACACTTGCACCAGTATTCACCCTCGATGACATCCGTCGCGAGAGGAAGATGCTTTCCGTGCTCTTCGACAGGAGCCAGTACTACGAATACTATGCTTTTCGTTTTGTCGATATCTCTGACCTCAGACCATGTCAGCAAACTTAGATCTCTCATATATTATCCTCCGTTTCTTTAGTATGGATAGATAATATACCCTGTCATTGGGGCCGGGTCAATGATTATTATGCTAACATTTTATGAACTTATTATGACTTTCACAGTATAATAATATCATAACTTTTGGATCAAGTCAAGTATGATGCAAATTAAAAAGCCAAAAGAAACACAGACCCGCAAGCGTTATAATAAAACGACTGCGGGTCTGTGTTATTATCTATCACGATCTCTTCTGAGATAAAAATCGCAGCGCTCCCCTCCCCTGCCGAGAGTGCTTGTTCTGATAAATTTCAGTCCGGGCAGATCGCCGTACATCAGTTCATCATTTTTGCAGAATAGTTTTGTAAGTTCGGGGCATCCGAGCTCGGTAAAATATCTGTTATACGGACATTCAAGGATATCCATTCTATATTCGCCCTTTTTCTTCGG
>JAILFE010000409.1 GCA_024697725.1 Oscillospiraceae bacterium | reverse complement strand
CAGTGGAGGATTCATAGTTGACATTATAGTTCTGCTCGCCGCATTTGAGCATGAGATCTTCCTTCATGCCCGGCTCGCTTTCAACGTAATCCACGATGACGCCGACAGGCTTTCTGGTCTTGTTTTCGTCAGAGATACGGTAGAGCCCGATCTCATCGGGACCGTAAACGACCATATCGCCCCTGACCTTTACTTCATCCACACCGTTTGCTTCAAGCATGATGTTGGTGAGCATCGCCATCTGTTCATCCGTCACTTCGAGATTTCTCAGCTTATACAGTGCTGTCCACGAGGACGACATTCTCAGATTGTTGTAATTGCCCTGTGCGCAGAGTGCATTGAGACCCCATTTGGACACAGTGTAGTCGGATACCGTTTCCAGATTCCCCGAAAGCTCGAAGAATCCGCCTGAGAATATGAGCTGGAATATCAGGAAGAACGGCATGAACGTCATTGCAGTAGTTGTCGATCTCACGAGCGATGATACGAACAGGGAGATCATGTTCGCCGCATAGCTTACAAGGAATATCGTGATGAAAAGATCGACGGTGACCGAGCCTGTAACGAAGCTTTCGGCAGGGAACTGCACCTTTGCGTAATGAAGTACCATAATGGTTATGCCTGTCTGGCAGAGACACAGAAAAGCCTGATAGATCATATGCGCCGAGATATACGACGTGATATGCAGACCCGAGCGGTGTTCTCTCTTTACTATGGGTCTTTCACGGCAGATGACCTGTATCGAGTTGAAGCATCCGTTCCATATGCATATGCAGGTTATCGCAAAAGCGCCTATCTGTGTACCCTCCATGGATAGGAACATATTCTTTGCAACGACTGTAGATACGAGATAGGCTATTATCGCAGCCATGGGGAGTACCTTCCAGTCATTCTGATAGATGAACATCCTGAACAGCTTTCCGAGGTATATCCATGTCTGTCCGCTTCGTCCGACACGCTTTATCTTTTTGTTGTTCATGATGCAGCACCTTCTTCCGCAGTAACGAGAGCTCTGTATTTTTCGACAAATTCCTCGGCTCTTCCTTCACCGCCCTCATCCTTCTGATTGATGGAGAGAAGTATCTCTTCCATAGATGACTTTCCGAAGAAGTCATATGATCCTTCTACGCTGCCGTAGTATGCGAGCCGTCCCGTGCGGCTGCTGTCCTTGGCAAGCACGATAACGTCATCGAAAAGATCGATCACTCTGTCTGGGGTATGGGTTATGACTATTACTATCTTGTTTGTGTCTGCAATGCTGCGGAGACTTTCAAAAAGCTCTCTTGCCATAACGCCGTCAAGTCCGGAATCGGGCTCGTCAAGTATGAACAGCGAAGGGTTGGATATGTATTCCATCGCTATCGAAAGCCTTTTTCTCTGACCGCCGGAGAGCTTCTCTACGAGGCTCTTCCTGACCGACCAAAGACCGAATTTGTTGAGTACGCCGTCAACGCGCTCTTTTTTCTCGGCATCTTTCATGTAATAAGGAAGTCTCAGAAATGCTGCGTCGGAAACTGTGCGGTAAACGCTGTCGTTTCCGCGCATCAGGTCGAGCTGCGGCACAAAGCCGATATCGTACTTCATGTTGCGGTAATCCCTATAGACATTGCGGTCGCCTATGAGGATATCCGCATCTGCTTTTTCGTAGCCGGTCACGGCGTTGAGGAAGGTCGTCTTTCCTGCGCCCGACCCTCCGAGCAGCAGCACCATATGCCCCTTGGGTATCTTCATATCGATCTCCTTCAGAAGTGTCTTGGTGCGGAAAAGATCTCTTGCGGTACGCTTCCGGATGTTCACGGACAGGTCAAGCCCCTCGCTCGAATCGTCGAATACGGCATTGCTCGTGCCGTTGTCCTCGGCGATCACGAATTTTTTGGACAGACCCCACCAGAGCATCGTTATTCCGGGTATGGTCATCCACAGTATTATCCATCTTTTCCTTCTGCCGAAGCGTTCTGTCAGAGCCAGGGATATCTTGAGCTTGTATATGTACATCATGATCTCGATGGAGATCTCTGCACCGAAAATGACGGTGATCAGCAGACCTGCGGTGGCCATCATATGGTCTCCGTTCGCATTATCTGCATAAATATCCCACAGTGAGGTGCATATCAGGATCAGGATTTCGAGAAGTATGCAGGTTATCAGGGAACGCCCGTCCTTTTCCTTTCCGACACAATCGGAAAGCACATAGTAATTCTTGAGCGGTATCAGTGCATCCTTCTGTTTTCTTCCGAACTTCGCAAATATGAACCACATACCCGCAAAGCTCAACAGGAGATCTGCGATAAAATAAATATCTGTAAAACTCCATTTCAAATTATAATCACTCCCTGCTATAGTACGTGCTCAATAACCGTGCTGTGGGCGATCCGGCTTCATGCGGCTTCTTTTTCTTCCGATGCTGTGCCCTTATATACAACGCTGTCGCCGTATATCGTCTTCCAGTCGTCCTTCATAGATATCGCTATCCAGCCGTTTTCTTCGCAGAGCGAATACATCTTGTCAGCCTTCGTGATGTTTCCGTTCTCGCGCTCGGTATCGTCACAGCAGAGCATGAATGCAAGGCTCTTGTACTTATTGTCTGTTATAGTATAGTTTGCCATGCTGCTGTCGCCGGTGCTGTTGCCAAAGGAGAGGACAGGCTGTTCGCCGATCTCCTGCGCTATTACCGATACCTTGTTCATTTTGAGGTTCTTGATGATGAACTCACCGCCGAGTATAAGCTCGTCTGACTGTGTGTACTGGTATTTGAGTCCGTCCTCGCCGTTCTGGGCGGTAGCGACTGTAAGCTCATCGGAGCCTATGATCTGACTGTTCGGAAGATCGACTGCGTTGTTGTCGAAGATGCCGCGAACGATAAATCTGTCGGTGCCGCTGACGATATATACCGTGAAATCGTTGGCTTCGAGATAGTCGATGATCTGGAGCATGGGCAGATAGAATCCTTCACCGCGGAGCATACCGTCATAGCTCGGCATAGCCTGCTTCTTGAACTCCTGGATGTATTCATTGAACTCATCGAGAGTCATTCCACTGAACGCGGAAGCAACTGCTTTTCCGTGATCCGTTTCAAGTCCCTCGAATGATGCGCCGGTCTCGTTCTGTTCCTTGATCTTGTTTGCGACCTCTTTCTCAAAATCCGAAGCCTTGTCCTTGTAATCGGGGTCTTCAAGGACACGGTATTTGAGCAGCGTATAATCGAAATAGTTGGGGTCAGTCTCGCAGAACAGCGTGCCGTCGAAATCGAAAACTGCTATGCGGTTCTCGACAGGGATATAGTCGGGGCTGGCAGGATTTGTGATCTCTTTCATATAGGAAATGAGTGCCTTCTTTGTTTCCGCACTGTCATTCCACAGGGTGAGCATTTCCTTGCCGCTCGCCGCACGGGCGGCGTTAGCCTTGACTGTGACAAGATCGCTCTTCATAATCTTTGTCCACTTTCCGTTAATGAGAGCCCTCACTGCGAGAGTGTATTCCTTTCCGGCTGTAACATCATCTATGACCGCGAAGCTATCGGTCGTATCCTTGATCTTCTCAAGCTTTCCGTTTTCGTAGCTGTATACTCTGTACCTGGTCGCGCCGGAGATCTCGTTCCATTTCAGCGTGATGCTGCCAGATCTGGAGTATGCCTTTACGACCGGTCTGCTGTAAACGGCTTCTGCAGTCACAGAAGGCTCAGCACCTGCGGTTATCGCTGTGCCGAAAGCACAGGTGCTCATCATGCACGCTGTGAGTAATGCTGCTATCATTCTTTTTGCGTTTTTCATTTTTCTGATTTCCTTTCAGTTTTATATTTTTGACAGCATTTAAGCTGCCGCAGAATACTGTTATTGGAGAACTGTCTACCCTATATCGTTATCCTTGTAGTATTTCATTTCCAGAAATGCCCGCGTATCCTCGGCAAAGCTGTACTGTGTCATATATTCACCGGTATAGCGTGATATGACAAACGGGTCGCTGTCAAGGTAACGGTAATAATCGCAGTTCAGGAGCTTCGTGTTTATGCCGAAGGTGCCGCCGTTTTTTATTATAAGCTCGTCGATGCCCGATTTGTTGAACGTGCTTATCAGGTCGCTGATATAGACCCTCACCTTTGATTTTACGTTATCGTCTGGCGGTTCATCTGGATACAGGTTCCCGATGAGCATATCCATGCTGCACATCGCTCCCTTCCGGTCGATGAGATACGCCAGCAGTTCCTTGCTTTTCTGACGGCTGAATTTAACAGCTTCTTCATTTATAAACACCTCGAAGCTGCCGAAGCACTGTACCTTTACAGGTCTGTCGCTCACATCGGGGACGCGGTACCGCCTGTGCATGAGAGCATCTTCGATCTTCTTCTGCGAGAACGGCTTCAGCAGATAGCCGCTCGCGTGCATCTCAAACGCCGATGGCATATACTCCGAATAGCCTGTCAGGAAAATGATATTGCAGAGCGGGTATCGTGCGGTTATACGCTTTGCAAGCTCTATACCGTCCATTCCGGGCATCTCCACGTCGATGAACGCAACTTCAACGGGCTTGTCAAGATCCTTGATGACCTCAAAAGGATCGGTGTAGAATCTGTGCTCACCGCCGGGGTCTGACTTTTCGAGCATTTTTTCGAGCATTACCACTATTGACTTTCTGTCGTCTGCTCCGATAATATACAAATCCGTCACCTCTGTCCTTTTTTATCTGTTGGTATGACTATTACTGAAACAGCGCCGTTTTCCGTTGTTTCGATATCAAGTGTCCCTCCGCACTGTATCGCAAGGCGCTGTCTGACATTTTCCGTACCTACGCTCTTATGCTCCTTCTGTTTTTCGGTAAGGCTTGCCCCCGAGCCGTTGTCCGTGACAGTTATGCGTATCGCACAGTCGGTTTTATCGGTTTTTATCTTTAATACTCCGGTACCGTCGCGCCTTGTGAGCACACCGTGCTTTATCGCATTCTCGACGACAGGCTGAACGGTAAGGGGCGGTATCATGAAATCATTGACACCAAGCTCGTATATAACATCAAAATGCACATCTGTGCTTGCCTTTTCGAGCTTGATATACTGTTCGATATGTTCGAGCTCCGCTCCGAAGCTGATCATTTCGTCGGAGGAGATAGAGTCTATGTTCGCACGCAGATAATCCCCGAAAACATCTATGCAGTCGGCGGCAGCGTCACTGTCGGTATAGCACAGCGACTGTATCGTGGCAAGCGCATTGAATATGAAGTGCGGCTGCATCTGCATGACGAGCAGCTTGTTGCGCTGTCTTTCAAGCTCTATCCTGCTTTCGTACAGCTCCTTCTGCGTATTGCCGTGGCTGATGGCCGCAAGATAGAAATAGTAGATCATTATGTCGATGACTGCGACCTCTGTGGTATGACTCGTGATGACATTCCAGTATTCGAGGAATGTGCTGAGAAGCGCAGACGCGGAAACGAAAATAACGATAAGCGCTTTTGTGTATTCCTTCCGGTGGATGAATCCGAGGGAATAATACATGAACATTATCATATAGAATGACAGGACTATCGCCGGAAATATATGGAGAACACCCGGCATGAATCTGTGAGCGGCATCGTAGCCGTATATAAGACCCAGTCCCGTGAGGTCTGCGATTATTACCGCAAGCTCGGCAAAATACGGGATAAGTATCAGTTTCCTGCGCTTTACCGGTGCGATGAAGAACAGCCCCAGTATTATCAGCAGCGGATAGATCGAATAGCACACCGCGGCTTTCAGATAAAGTATCCATACGGGCTTATCGGAATCGATGCACCATATTTCAAGGTTTTCAAACAGAGTCAGCAGAAATACAAGTCCCGAGACCGCCCATACATATTTTTCTCCCGCGATCTTGTTCTTCCGGTTTGCGATCAGAATGATTATCAGCCCCGAAAGCAGCATGAGAGTGATAAAATAATTATTGAAAAGATCTGTAATAAACTGCACCGGTCTCACCGCCCTTTACCATAAATTCTATACTTTTATCGCACAGTTGTCAAGAGCGGGTCATATGGAAAGCTGCTTACTGTTTTTCCGTGACATTGAAACAGCCGATGAATCTCACCTCGGGGCGGGAGCAGGCTGCACTTATCTGTTCTTCGGTAACAGCGTGCTCGCTTTGAGTCTCGATAATATAATTGTAGCTGCCGAGAAAGCTCCCTTCCGGACGGTCATGGAGCGCTGTCATTTCAAGCCCCGAATCATGTATATCAACTATGATATCGTCTATGAGGTCAGCGCTGCATCTTGCGACAAATACCGCATTTGTATGAAGTGCTCCGGGCGGTTCCTTTGACAGCACATAGAACCTTGTCTTGTTTTCCATTGTGATCTGAACATTTTCGGCAAGCACCTCAAGCCCGTAGATCCCGGCTGCACCGGGAGCCGCTATAGCGGCAAGCGATCTGTCTCCGGAATCGGCAACAAAGCTTGCCGCTGCTGCTGTGCTGTCCTTTTCTACGGCTTGGGCATCGGGAAGATTCCTGCTGCGCCATTCTTTGCTCTGGGCTATGCCCTGCGCATGAGAATAAACAGTCTTGATATCTGTCAGTTCTGTACCGGGAAGTCCCATCAGCGTCTGACTGATAGGAAGCACTATTTCTCCGACAATATAAACGTCCTCCTGTGCGATCAGTGCATCCATGTAATTCGTAACTGCTCCGCCGATAGTATTCTCCTGCGGTATCACCGCATAATCCGTATTTCCCGAATCAAGCTCTGCTATCGCATCATCAACGGTCCCCTGCGGAAAAAGCTCGGCGCCTGTGCTGAAGAAGAGCTTTGCAGCTTCTTCCGTATATGTACCCGCAGGGCCCAGATAGCTTACCCGTGCATTTTCCCTGATATCTACAGGCTGCGCTTCTTCATATCCCTGTCCGGACGGGATCTCTTTCGTACCACTGACAGCAGCGGCGCCGGGGGACGAATAATAATCCATTTTTATGTGATTTTCTTCTATAAGCACGGTGTTCTGATTAAGGGCTGCGATAATATCATCTGCTGCATGATATACATCTTCCTTGTCTGCTCCATCGAAATAGCAGACAATGGTGTATTCATGGGTTATGTTATCCTTTTCGTCCTTCCATGAGCCCGTTGCCTCCTGCAGGGTATAGCCTTCAAAATAATTCAGGCATATCCTGTCAACGATCTGTATAGCTTCTTCTCCGGTATGTTCGGGCTTGTAGGTATCCTTATCATTTGTGCCGACATACATTACGTACTGCAAGGTCCCCTCATCCGGTGCGTTATCCTGTGCGGCAGGTACAGCCTCTGTCTCCGTGACCGCCGGGGCATTTTCTGTCCGGGCTGTATTCTTCACGGCGATGCCCGCGGACGCTCCTGCGATGCAAAGACTTAATGCCGATATTATGACTGCCGCTTTCGCTGTTTTGCTTGCGATATAGTATCACTCCCTGTATATATAATATATATATCTGACATATCCCGAAAACTCGGTACACTCAGTATATCATATGTTCTGCAACAAAAGCGCAACAAAATCAGTGTGGTTGAGCATTGGTTGTAATGCACAAAAAAACAGCGTGATTTTTGTCGGATACTAAAGGCGCTTTTCCGGTGATTTGTTGCGGATATGTTGCGGACGATAATATATCATATAACTGATCGGGGTTCTTATGTAAACGCCGATAAAACCAAGCAGCCATATACCGTAAATACAGTATAAAGGGGAAATGCCGAATGAGTATGATAAAAATAGAACATCTGCGGAAGGAATACCCGAATGTCACACCTCTGAAGGACGTCAATACCGAGATAAACAAAGGCGACATAATATCGGTGATAGGTCCTTCGGGAACTGGAAAATCCACACTTCTGCGCTGTCTTAACCAGATGGAAAAGCCTACATCCGGAACGGTGACATTTGACGGTGAAGTCATTACCGACCCGAAATGCAGGATAGATCTTGTGCGCCGCAAAATGGGAATGGTCTTTCAGTCATTCAACCTTTTTGCAAACCTGGATATCATCGGGAATGTCATGGCTGCACCCGTCAATCTGCTCGGAAAGCCGAAACAGGAAGCCTATAACGAGGGTATGGAACTGCTGAAACGGGTAGGTCTTGCGGAGAAAGCACGCAATTTCCCGGATGAGCTTTCGGGCGGACAGAAGCAGCGCGTCGCAATTGCACGGGCTATTGCCATGAAGCCCGAAATGATACTCTTTGATGAGCCCACCTCAGCGCTCGACCCGACAATGGTCGGCGAAGTATTGCAGGTAATACGCAGTCTTGCAAAGGAAGGCATGACGATGATGATCGTCACACATGAGATGAAATTCGCCCGCGATGTCTCGACCCGCGTTTTTTATATGGACGAGGGAGGCATATATGAGGAAGGTACACCGGAGCAGATATTCGATCACCCTGTAAAGGAAAAGACACGTATATTCATCAAGCGTCTGAAACAGCTCCCGCTCGTTATTGAAAACAAGGAGTTCGACTTCATCAATTATTCGTCGCAGATCGAACAGTTCGGAAAAGAAAATACTCTTCCTGAGAAGGCTGTAAGAAATCTGATGCTGCTGTTTGAGGAGACTGTAACGCAGGGGATCGCAGCAAGAAACGACACTTTCCCGATCAATGTTATGGCGGAGCTTTCCGAAGCGGATGACAGTGTTGTCCTCGAGGCTGTTTACGGCGGTGAAAAATTCGATCCCATTAAGGACGGAGACAGAATATCCGCCGCTATTGCGGAAAATGCTTCGGATTCAGCAGAGCATACTTTCGCAGACGGAAAGAACATATTCAGAAGCGTTATACATCTGAAAAAATAGTATTATGGGGTGGTATCTTTGAAAAAAATCAAAAAGGCTGATATTGTTATAATAGCCGTACTGCTTGCGGTGATCGTGTTCATAGCATTCATGGTAATACAAGGCGGCAAAACAGAAAGCGGACAAGGCGGTAACGACATCACACCGGCAGCATCGGACGAAACGCCGAAGGCTCTGACGATCAATGACTATTCCGGCAGGAAGATAGGAGTTCAGACGGGAACGATATTCGATGAGATGATCAGTGAGAATATCCCCGATGCGCAGATAAGCTACTATAACTCATATACCGATCTGCTCTCGGCGCTGAAAGCCGGTATTATCGACGGCTTTGCGGCAGACGAGCCTATGATCAAGTATATGATGACCGAGGACAGTTCCGTTGACTATATCAAGGATTATATGGACGATTACAGCTTCGGTTTTGCATTTTCAAAAGACAGCAAGGGCGAAGAGCTGTGCAATGAGTTCAGCGGATATATCAAAAAGATCAGGTCGGACGGAACGCTTGATGAGATCGACAGTATCTGGTTCGGCTCGGATGAAAGCAAAAAAGTGATACCCTCTGCGGACACTCTTCCGGGCGAAAAAGGAAAGCTTTCGCTTGCGCTCGAATCTGCGAATGCACCGTTCGTTTTCATCCAGAACAATGAGATCGTCGGGTATGAAGTGGACATTGCATATAGGTTCTGCAAGGAATACGGCTACGGACTTGAGCTCGTCGATATGAATTTTGACGGGATAATCCCCGCCGTATCGAGCGGAAAATGCAGCTTCGGATGCTCGACCATTACGATAACCGAGGAGCGCCGCGAAAGCGTGAATTTCTCCGAGCCCCACTATGACGGCGGTTCGGTGCTTGCGGTGCGTAGTTCGGATATGACAGGAACGGCAGCGCTTTCTGCGGAAAATGCTGAGCCTTCCTATACCGAATACAACGGTAAGCGCATCGGTATAAAGACAGGTTCGTCCTTCGAACCTATCACGCTTGAAAAGTTCCCCGACAGCGAGTATTATTATTTTGACAACGAAAGCGACCTTATCCAGGCGCTTCAGAACAACAAGATAGACGGTTTCCTCGATGATGAGCCTGTAGCTGCTATGGTACACGTCGAGCAGCCCGATGTGAATTACCTTAAAAAGAATATCATGGACGACGATTATCATTTCGGCTTTCAGAAGAACACAGAGCGCTCTGAAAAGCTGCGCAGCGAGTTCAATGAGCTTGTTGCGGAACTGATATCAAACGGAGAGCTTGACAATATGAAGCGCAAATGGCTCGGTAACGATGAGAGCGCAAAGACTTTTGACAATTCGGAACTTACAGGCAGCAATGGCGAGATCATGGTCGTAGTAACTCCCGACAATATCCCGTTTTCATACACTGCGAACAATCAGCTGACAGGATATGCTGTTGAGCTTTCTGTGATGTTTGCAAGAAAGTACGGCTATACCATAAAGTTCGAGCAGGCACCGATAGCTGCGGGTCTGGCGGGAGTTACTTCGGGGAAATATGACATTCTCGCAACAAGCCTTTCCTACACCGAGGAACGCGCCCAGAGCATGGATTTCTCTGATGTCATATACAACGGTGGCGTAATGCTCGTTGTAAGATCGTCCGATCTCAGAAGCGTCAGCAGCTCCGGTGCAGTCGAGGACAGACCTCTTTCCTACTATGCCGAGAACGGAAAGATCGGTGCCATTACCGGCGGTCTTTATGAGGTAGAGCTGAACAAAAGATACCCGAACGCGGAAATACTCCAGTACAACGCGCAGCCCGACCTTGCGATAGCGCTTTCCGAGGGCAAGATCGACGCTTTCACTTGTCCGCTTTCTTCCGCAAAGGATTTCATGGCTGCCGACAGCTCGCTGACATATCTTAAAGAAGTATTCATGAAGATACCCTACGGCTTTGCGTTCAAGAAGACGGACGGGACGAACGTGATCCGGGATCAGATGAATGAATTTCTTGCAAAGCTGCACTCCGACGGCACCTATGACGAGATCGTTGACATATGGTTCGGAGATGATGAGAGCAGAAAAACCGTAGATTACACGGGACTTGACGGAAACGGGACAGTCCTTCGATACATCACGGCTTCGACGATGCAGCCTTATTCGTACATCAAGGACGGACAGAATGCGGGACTTGAAGCGGACATCATAGCGCGTTTCTGCCGCGAGTACGGTTATGGTCTGAAAATAGACAACGCCGATTTTGCCGCGCTTATTCCCGGCATCACCTCCGGCACATACGATGTTGCTTCCGGTACGATCATGATAACCGAGGAGAGAGCACAGAGCGTTGATTTCTCGGATGTATACTATACCACGGACGCGGTGGCGGTAGTCCGCAAAGAAAATACCGATCAGACACTGGCAGAAGAACATACGAAAGAACTCGGTTTCTTCGCAGGCATAAAGGAAAGCTTCAACAAGAACTTTATCCGCGAGGACAGATACAAGCTGATACTTCAAGGTATAAGCACGACCTGTATCATTACGGTGCTTTCGGTGGTATTCGGTTCTGTACTGGCATTCCTTATATGCCTGTTCCGCCGTGCAAACAGTGTTCTTTCGGGAAAGATATCCGATCTGTATGTCAAGCTGCTGCAAGGCACACCTATGGTGGTCCTTCTGATGATACTCTACTACGTTATCTTCGGAAAATCGGGCATTGCAGCGATGTGGGTCGCAGTCATAGGCTTCTCTCTGAATTTTGCAGCTTATGTTTCGGAGATACTCCGTTCCGGTATAGACAGCATTGACGGCGGGCAGCGCGAGGCGGCTCTGGCTCTGGGGTATTCCGAGAATCAGGCATTTTTCAGATTCATATTCCCGCAGGCAGCCGTAAGACAGCTTCCCGTTTACCGCGGCGAGATAATATCTCTGCTGAAAAACACATCGATAGTGGGCTACATCGCCATTCAGGATCTGACAAAGATGTCGGATATAATCCGCAGCCGTACCTATGAAGCGTTCTTCCCGCTGATAGTCACGGCAGTGATATACTTTATTCTTGCGTGGATCATTTCGGTAATACTGAGATTCGTTCTCAGAAATATCGACCCGAAAGCAAAGAGAAAAACATCGGGAAGAGCTGCCGTGAAAAGCAGCTGAATAAGACATTGATCCGGAAGGGGCTGTAAATCTCTGATTTACAGCCCCTTCTGCCAATAACTGCCATACGGGCGGTTATTGGGCACGCACTATTTATTCATCCTATAATATACCCGCGATCACGCAGACAGCCGCCGCTGCTATATGCTGTACGGGAAACATAGTCAGCATTGCGAATACCTCCCGCGCAAATCCGTTCGGCCAGAAGTACCATTTCGTGGAGCTTGCAAGACCCTCGGCATCAATACCGGCCTTCCTTGCGAGCATACCGCTTCGCAGAACATGGTAATTTGTCGTCACAAAGCATATTTTTGCGCCCGGGAGCACATCATCAATGATTTTTTTGGAGAACAGCATATTTTCGTATGTATTTGCCGAGGCTTTTTCCGCGAATATCTCGTAATTCTCGGCACCGTGGGAAAGCAGATAGAATTCCATAGCGGAGCCCTCGCTGATGATCTCATCGGCGCCCTGTCCGCCGGTTGGTATGAAACGCGCAGGTTTTCCCACAGCTATTTCCTGATCCCACGCGAACCTTATCGCGCGGTTCGTCCTGCCTTTCAGAAGCGGGAGCAGACCTCCGTTCTTGCTTATCGAACAGCCGAGTATCACAAGAAAATCCTTGTCATATCCGGGTCTGTGCCTTGCTGCGATATATGCCGCAAGAAACATTCCCGAGATCAGCAGATCGGCATAACAGGCGAACAGATGGATAAATGTCACTGCAAACGGTATCTGCGTTATTATCTTTTCGGATACGAGACATATTATATCACCCGCTATCCATGCCAGTCCCAGAAACGTACCGGTCAGATTCTTCAGGCGTTTCCCTTCGTGCCGCAGCAGTGAGATGTTGCTTGTAATAAGAAAGACTGTCACTGCGGAGGATATGAAAATATATATTATCAGAAAATCACGCGGCAGGGGAAATCTTTTTGCGGTGATAAAGAACACAAGCGTTATCACTATGAAGATGAATATCCCTGCAGCGGCTATCCCCGCATAGGAATACATCAGTTTTCTTTTTATTCTGCGAAGCACTGCTATTCACCTGCCCTTACGGTCAAACTGTTGATCGTACCTTTGTCCTGTCATTCATTATCACAGCAGGTCAATCTGAAGCTTTCGGTATCGACGCTGAGCTCAGCCGTTTCTCCCATGATAAGAGGATAGTTTATGTCACCGTGTCCTGCCGGAAAACCAAATGCCACAGGGATATCCGT
>JAILFE010000081.1 GCA_024697725.1 Oscillospiraceae bacterium | reverse complement strand
GCTCGATGAGGAATTTGAATGTGCGGTGTGTCACAGGATCGTCCCGAAGCTCGGCTATACATCGAGAGATCACTGTCCGTACTGCCTGCATTCGATACACGTTGATGAAGTCCCCGGCGACAGGGCGTGCGAATGTCTGGGAATACTCGATCCCGTGGGGCTCGAGATAAAGGGCGGAAAGAACAGGATAGTATTCAGATGCAGAAAGTGCGGCATGAAAAAGATAAACGTCGCCGCAAAGGACGACGATGAGGATCTTATCATCGCGCTGTCATCAAATCCGCTTTGATATCCGATAAGAAATAAATCAAAAAGAAGAAAGAATAATCAAGGTATCGGCTTCTCCGATGATCATTATGATCATCGACCGCAGGTCGATACCTTTATTTCTTCTTTATTCATTTGGCAGGCGCTGCACAAAGCGGCTCGAAGTTTTTTGCCGCGCCTGCGCTAATGTGAGCGGATATGCATCCGTATCAACCATTGCACTGTTGAAAAGCGGCATTGACTGTTGTAAAATATAATTACAAAACAATTACAGATCCCGCTGATGCATCCTGCACGGCGGGAATATGTGTGAGGAGGCTGCCGCAATGAGAAAGATGTACAGAACAGAAAATACGGTGTATGAGAGGTATCCGGGATACATATATCACGGAGATATCGGAGATACGGACTGCGTGTATCAGGTGATGTCGGTCACGAGGAACGACCCTTATATCGGAAAGGTGCGCTGCTACGGAATATGCGTCTTTTCGGGGAAGGGGCTCACCGAAAGGGCGACCGAGAAGGATTTCTGCATAATATACGATATCTCGCGCGACCCCGCAAAGGTGCTTGAGATCGCGCGGATACTGAAAGAAAACAAGGTCCCGCCCGTCCATGTGAGGGATATCGTGGAGGACGTTATGTATTGATATGATTACATAATGGTACAATTGTAATTTTTTTGTAACCATTAGTATCTTGACAAACAGCCGCCCGTGGGAATATAATTATTTATAGTCAACGACATTAGAAATTGCACATTCGGTCAAGCAAAGCTTTGCATATATGAGCTTTGCGCAGACTGAATGCAGAAATTTCAATGTCGTTTACTATAGGATTTTTATTGTTGACAGTCTGTGAAAACTGTCCGATTCGGAGGCTGGATTCTGTGAGCGTATTGAATGAACGCCCTGTTGTTTATGATATAATCGAATTTTCAAGAAAGCACAGGTGGTCAAAGTATTTCTGTGCGGGAGCAGTAACTGCGATCTACGGTTATGACTGCCTCTGCAGTGCGGTGCATACTGTCGGGAGCAAGCTCCCCGCGGCAGGAAAATATGTCGGAGAAAAAGCGGCGGCATTTTCTCTGCGTGCTTTTTCGGGACTTATCGCCGCATCCTTTGCGTTCATGACTATTCCTGTCAGCGTGCAGGCTGCCGAGAACGACACCGAGGAGAGCGAGGACTATAATGATTATATAGGCGATTTTGCCAATCATTATCTCGTACCATTGCTCATCAATCTGAATGATAAGACGACGCTTCCCGAGATCAAAGAGGATCTGCCGGAGGTGCCGGTCACATATACGGTCACGGTAAAGGGGCTCCCCGAACAGGACAAGCAGTATTCGGTCGTATTCAACTATAATGAAGAGGATCTGCAAAGCGATCTCGTAATAAAAATGATCTGGGGCGGCGATAAGGCGCTCGAAAGATTCAGAGGAGCGTTTGAAAGCTATTCTATCCCTGCTGATACGCTGAATATCGTTCCGATAGAGATCACGATGACCGATCCCGACGGCAATGCTGTCGCGTTTGCAGACGATCATAGCGCGGAAATAACTGTTCCGCTTCCCGAAAGCATGGATGGGCATAAGAATGATCTCAGGGCGGTAAGACTTGACGGCAAAAAGATATCGGTGCTCAATACCGCATATGCCGAAAGCAAGGACGGATCGGTGCTCGTGAAGTTTTCGACAGATCATTTCACGTCATTTGCACTTGTGTCCTATGCCGACATACCCGCTTCTGCCGATTCTGAGGGTTGCGCAGACGGCGAAAATGAGGATGTAAGCTCCTGCGCGGGAGAAGGTGCAATAGGTGTTGTCGTTGACAGAACGGCGGGCGTTCCCGATATATTTATGAAGAAGAGAAGGACTGTCAAGGCAAAGAGGAAGAGATACAGGATCACAAAGAAGCTGAAGAGTTCCGAACTCATATTCTGATACGGTCTCGTAAAAGCAGCATTTCCGGCGCGCTGTCGGATATGCTGCTTTTTGCGCAAGTAAAATCGAGATTGGAAATATTTTACAAAGGAATAGGCTAATGCACGGGTGAATTTATGCAAAACATAGAACAGTAATAAAACCCCTTGACAAAGAGAAAAGGATGTGATAATATAAATAAGCTGTCGCGAATGACGGTGAGTCAGAGACGGCGATGCTGTCATAGAAGACAGCTGCAGAAATCTTGAAAATTGAACAATGCAGAAAATAAGCCAAAAAGGAAACCCTTGGAGATTCAAAACGGTAAGCTCGAATACCGTTGTAAAAAAAGAAAAAGAAGAGAAGCCGGCAAGAAGTCGAGTATGAAAATATGAGACGGAAAGCATGAGCGAAGGATATAGCGTCTGGTTTCTGTAAAAAGAGATCGGATGATATAATACAACAAACTAAAGAGTTTGATCCTGGCTCAGGACGAACGCTGGCGGCACGCTTAACACATGCAAGTCGAACGGAGTTGAAAGAGCTTGCTCTTTCAACTTAGTGGCGGACGGGTGAGTAACACGTGAGCAACCTACCTTCAAGCGGGGAATAATGGAGGGAAACTTCCACTAATACCCCATAAGATAGTATTTCCGCATGGAGAAGCTATCAAAGATTTATTGTTTGAAGATGGGCTCGCGTCCGATTAGCCAGTTGGTGAGGTAACGGCCCACCAAAGCGACGATCGGTAGCCGTACTGAGAGGTAGAACGGCCACATTGGGACTGAGACACGGCCCAGACTCCTACGGGAGGCAGCAGTGGGGAATATTGCACAATGGAGGAAACTCTGATGCAGCGATGCCGCGTGAGGGAAGAAGGTTTTCGGATTGTAAACCTCTGTAGTACGGGACGAAAAAAATGACGGTACCGTACAAGAAAGCTCCGGCTAACTACGTGCCAGCAGCCGCGGTAATACGTAGGGAGCGAGCGTTGTCCGGAATTACTGGGTGTAAAGGGAGAGTAGGCGGGAATTCAAGTTAGGTGTGAAAGGTGAGGGCTCAACCCTCAAACTGCACTTAAAACTGAGTTTCTTGAGAGATGAAGAGGCAGGCGGAATTCCCGGTGTAGCGGTGAAATGCGTAGATATCGGGAGGAACATCGGTGGCGAAGGCGGCCTGCTGGGCATCAACTGACGCTGAGGCTCGAAAGCGTGGGGAGCAAACAGGATTAGATACCCTGGTAGTCCACGCTGT